>NZ_DALZYO010000004.1:0-108616 GCF_031988165.1 Neobacillus sp. | reverse complement strand
ATATTGAATCGACATCAGGTGTCGCCGCTGGTGGTCGGACTGGTTTAACTTCCCTAACAGTAGCTGTACTGTTTATTCTCGCCGCTTTCTTTGGGCCGCTCGTTAGTGCTGTGTCAGGACTTTCCGCCATTACCGCACCTGCGTTAATCATTGTCGGTAGCCTGATGATGGGCAGCATCGCAAAAATTCGCTGGGATGAACTTGACGAAGCCTTCCCTGCGTTCTTGACAATTCTAAGCATGCCGCTTACTTCCAGTATTTCAACGGGGATTGCACTCGGTTTCATCAGCTATCCGATTCTAAAGTTAGCAAAAGGAAAATGGCGTGAAATTCATCCACTTCTTTATGTTTTTGCCATCTTATTCTTTATTCAACTCGCCTTTTTGCAGCATTAAACGGGAAAAACTCTCTATTATCAGATTCAGGGAGTGTCAGGCACCATTTATGCATATACTGTATAAAAACTAATTCAGGTGATCTAAGTTGAAAAAGCTTGTTTTTATTCGTCATGGTCAAAGTCTTTATAATCTTGAAAATCGTTTTACTGGTTGGGTGGATATTGATCTCACCGAAGATGGCTATAATGGGGCACGGGAGGCAGGAGAAATTTTAGCAAAGCATGGATTTACCTTTGACGTCGCTCATACTTCTGTTCTCAAACGTGCGATTCGGACGCTATGGATTCTGCTTCATGAAATGGATTTAGTGTGGATTCCCATCCAAAAATCCTGGCGGTTAAATGAAAGACACTATGGAGCCTTGCAGGGGATGAACAAAGACGAGATCATTTCACAATACGGAGAAGAACAGGTCAATGAGTGGCGGAGGTCAGCCAGTGTCCGGCCGCCAGCCATTTCTCAAGAGAAACACGCATGCGACCAATCCGACCGTAAGTATAGAGGAATCGGCACAGAAAATATCCCTCTAACAGAAAGTCTGCTCGATACCGAAAAACGCGCATTAGTTTATTGGCAGCAACAGATTGTTCCTGACTTAATAGAAAACAAACATGTCATCGTCTCCGCACATGGAAATACGTTACGGGCACTAGTAAAATATCTTGATCACATCCCTGATGATGGCGTGGCAAGTCTAAATATTCCCAACAGCATTCCGCTCGTCTATGAGTTGGATCATGACCTGAAACCAATCCGCCACTACTATCTGCACCATGATGGAGAAGTAGCAGACGGCACGATACCGCGACATATGGATTTGGATCATCCAGAAAACTACGACTGGATTGGTTAAAAATAGAAACGAAAACTAGAGACAATCATCCTGATACAAAAAAACATCTAAATTATCGCATGTAGTAAAAAGCGACGATAGGATGCAGGTTAGTCTTTAAAGCCCTGCGAAAAAAAAGAAGAAACCACGATTATCTTGTCTGATAGATTTCCGTGGTTTTTTCATTTATCGATATAAGGTGGGTGGATTAAAAGCTCCGCCTCCTCCGATTATTCCTTCATACTCATAAAGGGAGGCCTTGGATGGGCCCTTCGCTTCTTCAATATAGTTCACACATTATACATATAACATTTTTTTGACTAAAAGAATGAGGCAGAACGTAAAAAGGCAGAAAGTGTTTACTCTCCGCCCAACGTTTAAACCTAAATCTCAGAATTGTCATTCATATTTCTTAATTTCATGTTTAATAAAACACCCAGATACTATATGATTATTCTATATTTTAATTTGTAGGGTCTTCAGCCGGTTTAACGCATTCATAAGGCATTATATATTATGAAAAAAAGTCATCCGATACTCATTCAAAAACTAGCAATGGAGGGTGAAAAAAATGGGTCAGAAAACACTAAAGGAAGAATTACTTTTTGAAAGTTTACCAACGGCGGAAAAAGAAATCGCTTTAGATAGCAATCAATCTGAACTCCAAAAACAACTTTCAATTATTGAATTAACGACACGGGACTTGGCTATCGCCAAAACCATCCAACCATTTTTAAACGAACATTTGGATTTGATTGTAACCAACTACTACAACAGTATTCAATTAGAGCCTTCACTAAAAAAAATCATTAACGAAAATTCAACAGTAGAAAGATTAAAAGTCACTTTAAAGAAACATATATTTGAGTTATTTGATGGGAAAATTGATGATAAATTTATTTTGCAAAGAAATCAGGTTGCCCATGTTCATGTCCGGATTGGTTTAAAAACAAAATGGTATATGGCTGCTTTTCAAAGTTTATTTACAACTATCGTTTCCGTCTTACAACAGTATATTGCAGATTCGAACGAACTTTTAGAAGCCATTAATGTGGTATCTAAACTATTAAACCTTGAACAACAGCTTGTATTGGACGCTTACGAAGAAGAAATGGAACGAATCAAATTAGAAGAACAACAAAAGAAACAACTTCGAGAACGAGTTACACATACAGCCGCAGACTTATCTGTCATTACTGAGCAAACAAGCACTTCTGTATCCCAACTGACTCAAAAGACTGAATCATTGGTGGATTTGGCAACTTCAGGTGTTCGTTCAGCAGAGAATGTCCAAACTCGCTCTATGCAGGGAAAAGAGCGGATTGATCAACAGCAAGCACAAATGGATAATATCCTAGTACATACCCAAGATATTACATCGGAAATTAAACACTTAGAGGAAATTTCAGCTGAAATTAAAGAAGTTTTAGGTATTGTAAAGGGAATTGCTAATCAAACCAATCTTCTTTCTTTTAATGCAGCCATTGAATCGGCCCGGGCTGGAGAACATGGTCGTGGTTTTGCGGTGGTTGCAAATGAAGTCCGAAAATTAGCCGAACAAACGAAGCTTTCTGTTTCTAATGTGACCGAGTTAATTCAAAAAACAAATACACAAATAATAAGCGCCACCTCTAAGACCGTTCAAGTGAATGAACTGGTTCAAGATGGGTTCCAAAAGATGAATGAAATTGCTGATTTCTTTAACCAAATTTTAAATGAAGTGAATCAAAGCAAACAACAAAATAAACATATTGAGAACGAATTGGAATCTTTCGCCGGTTATTTTGAGGAAATCAACAGTGCGGTTGGCAACCTTGCCAATACATCTAAGGAATTAGCTCAAATCGTCCAAGATTTATAAGAAAAAGCGAAGGCGTCTTGCCGCTAGGGCGCTGGAGCTGGACATTTCTCAAAGTCAAAATGCTTTCTTATCCTTTTAAAAAATGGTCCATCTCATTTATCGACCGAGATGGACCATTTTTTATTTTTTATACCTACTAAACAATCGCTTCACTCGGCTGTTTTGCTTCATGACGCTGCTCCTTAATTAGGAAGCAGCCAATTAAACCAATCAGCGAGAACATGACGGGAATAATGAAACCGTAAAGGTATCCAATAGTAGAAGAAGCAAGTTGAAAATGGTCTAAAACCTTGCCAAAAATAATTGGCAGAAGGACGGCACTTAAAAAGCCGCCGGTATTGGCAAATCCTGATACGACACCGACTTCTTTGATATCAAAGGACTTCCGCACAACCGCAAACGTTAACGAGCTGGCACCATTTCCATATCCCATGACTAGAAAAATGATCACAAGCATAAAGTATGGCGGCTTGCCACTAAAGAGAAGAAAAGCCACCCAGCTAGAAAAAACAAACAGATGCACAACCAAATAGGGACGTTTAATAGAGTCCAGGCGGCTTGAAATCCAGCTTGTCAGCGGTGCGCCAATAATCGCCCCAAAGAGACCAATCATAATAAGCTGACTCGCATCCGACCGGGTCATTCCATACACATGCATTCCAAATGGAACAGCCCACGAGCCGATAAATCCAACATATGTACCCACAACGCCAAAATGGCAGAAGAATGTCGCCCATGCCTGACGCTGGGTAAACATACGCCGTAAGATCACAAGCGTCTTTTCCTTCTTTTTTTTCTGTATACCCGTTCCAGCAGCATCATGTCTAAATAGCAGTTTCGGCTTCCTCACCAGTACATAATAGAGAAGAATTCCGCACAAACATAACAAAATCCCGGTTGTTAAAAATGGGGCTCGCCAACCTGAAAGAGCAATCCATGCTGAAAATGGAACGGTTGCCAGTAGGAAACCAAAACTCCCGGATACAGCCGCAAAGCCAAGTAAGCCCACAAATTCCCTTACTTTAAACCATTGGCTCAAAATGATAACCAAATTGACCCAAATAGCCGCATCTCCCGCTCCCACTAATAATCTGGCAAGAAAAAGCACAAATTCATTCTGGGCCAGACTATAAATGAGTGTGCCTAGTCCATTAAGTAACGTCCCAACTACCAGGAACAGATTGGGGCCGTAACGGTCAGATAAAATCCCGATTGGAACTTGCAAACCTGCATATGCTAAAAATTGAATACTCGTCAGTAAGCCGATGGTAGAGGCAGTGAGGCTGAAATCGTTCATCAATTGATCTGTTATTAATCCCGGTGCTGTTCTTTGACTCACAATTAAAAAATACGCAAACAAAACCGTGGCAAAAACAACCCATCTATACCTGCTAATTTGTTTTTCCAATGTTCTCTACTCCTGTTAGCTTTTATCTTCATTACATTATACGTTATTTTCCTTATATGATTTTACTAATTTTTGATGGAGGCGTTTTCATTTATAATTTCTGAAAAATAAAAAAAAACGCTCTATCTTCGACAAAATTTGTAAGTATGAAAGACAAAAAGTGCAAATTTATAGTACAATAGGTAAAGATACCCATGTTTCTTTTATAACCTCTGTTCTAGGTCCAATTTGCACAAAGATAATGATAAACCTCAAATTTCATGAATAAGGGTGAGAGAGATGAAAGTAATCAATGGACAAAGCCTAGTCATCACTAACAACAAAAACAAACCACTCTATTTTTTTATTAAACAATTAATCGATAGTTTAGTTTGTCTTTGTTCATTAATCATCCTTTTCCCCTTATTGATGATGGTTGCTATTTTCATTAAGCTGGATTCTCCGGGTCCTATTTTTTACAAGCAGGAGCGGACCGGGTTGAATGGAAAGTCCTTTTTCATTTTAAAATTTAGGACGATGCAAATCGACGCTGAAAAGAATGGACCGCAATGGGCAAATCTAAATGATTCGCGAATTACAAGGGTTGGCTATTTTTTACGCAAATATCGGATTGATGAAATTCCTCAATTTATAAATATCATCCGCGGAGAAATGTCAATTATTGGCCCTCGTCCAGAGAGGTCCATCTTTATCAAGAAGTTTGAAAAGGATATTCCTGATTTCCGCAGGCGCCTTCAGGTAAAACCTGGAATTACAGGATGGGCACAAATTAACGGAGGATATGAGATTGATCCAAAGGAAAAATTAGAGTTGGATTTATACTATATACACCATTTTTCAATTTTACTAGATTTAAAGATTATCTTGAAATCAGTTCCCGTTATTTTATTCGCCAAAGGATGGAGATAGACAGTGAAGCGGATTCTTTTTTACGAAAGCCGTCCAGAATGGGGTGGAGCGCAAAAATGTGAGCTGGAACTTCTTACTGCGCTTGATCACGAATCGACAGCAACGTATTTTGTGACTTCAACGATCGGGCCGATGAACAATCGTATTAACGCTGCGGGTAAATCGGTGACGCTCATTCCCATCCACAATAGCGTAGATAGGATTCGAAAAGGACAAGTGAGAACCGGGGCATTTTTTTTCATATCGCAAGGATTCAATATGCTCCCACACTTCTTTAAGGTTATTTCCTTTATCCGAAAGAATCGGATTGATCTTGTCTATACGAGTCAATTCCGCTCCCAGTTAATCATGGGCTGGCTGGCAAAAATGCTAGGACGAAAGGTCATCTGGCATATCCATGGTGAAGAACAACTGAATAATCTCTTAGGAAAAATAAGTGTAGCCACTGCCGATCAAATAATTGTCGTCTCTAAAACGTTATCAGAGCGATACAAAGAACAATTCCCAAAACAACAGTTCAAATTCAACGTTGTTCATAATGGAGTTGACCTAACAAAACCTGAACGAAAAGAACCAAATCCTATATTTACTTTAAGTATGGTCGGAACGATTATTGAAGGAAAACGACAGGACCTTGCCATTTTAGCTGTAGCCGAGTTAATGAAATTGGGCTATACGGTTCAGCTAAATATTATCGGCGAAAAACCCACATGGCATACGGATGATTATAAAGATTCCTTGCATGAACTAGTGACTCACTTGAATCTCAAAAACTCCGTTAACTTTCTTGGATGGATGGAAAATCCATGGGAGCCATTAGTAAATTCAACTGTTTTTGTTTTACCCTCAGACACAGAAGGATTGCCGCTTTCCATTATTGAAGCCATGTCTCTAGGGCTGCCGTGTATTTCCACCAATGTGGGCGGCGTACCGGAATTAATTGAGGATGGAAAAACCGGTTTTATCATCCAGCCGGGGAGTATTGAAGAACTAGTCGAAAAACTAACGCTACTTCTCGAACATCCCGCGCTTTGTGAACAGATGGGACTGCAGGCACTAGAAAGGTACGAGAACCATTTTACGAAGAAATCATTTGTTAAAGGAGTTGCAGGTGTCATCAACACCATTGCCTAATGAAAATCCTCTATTGTCTAACTGGTGCGGATATTGGCGGGGCTCAGAAGCATTTACTTTATTTGGCTGATTGGTTTTCTAAAAAAGGACATGATGTCCATGTGGTTCTTGGTGAAGATGGTCCTCTCATAAACGAACTTGCAAATCAAAACATTGAGACCACTGTGATTCCGATTCCAAGAACCATCAAGTTATCGAAGGATCTCAGGGCGTTATGGAATTTGTTTCTTTTTATTAAAAAAGGAAACTATGATCTTGTTCACTCACACAGTTCAAAAGCGGGCATCATCGCCAGGCTAGCTGGTTTTTTAAATAGGATCGATAAAAATATTTTTACTGCCCATGGCTTTGTCTTCACAGACCCAACTTTATCAATGAAAAAGAAAAGCTTTTTTCTATTGCTTGAGAAGGTATTCAGCTTGGTATCTACCGATATCATCACGGTGTCTTCCTTCGACTTTCAGCAAGGTAAATCCCTCGGGATTAATGAGAGGAAAATGTCTGTCATCCATAATGGCATTCCCGATAATAACATTATTTCTTCTGCCGATTGGGAAAGCAAGCAGCAAAGGCTTCGCGCTTGTGATACAAAGGTCATTGGCTTTGTCGGCCGCTTTGCCTCTGAAAAGAATTTGGATATGCTCCTTAGAGTGGCTACACACTTTATCGGTCAAGATGTGAAGTTTTGGCTGATTGGCGATGGTCCGTTGTATGGTCATTATCAAAACGAGATTAAAAAGCGAAACCTCGAATCGATCATCAAATTAAAAGGAAATCAGGACAATGTCCTCGAATGGATGGATCAGATGCATGCCATGGTGATCACCTCCCATAAAGAAGGGCTTCCCTACGTCTTGCTTGAGGCCTGCGGCAGGGGACTTCCCGTCATCAGTACGGATGTTGGTGGGGTCAAGGAAGTAATCGACCCTATGGGAGCCAATAATTTCCTAGTTGAGATTAATGATGATGAAGCCATGTACCAGCTGCTTACTTCATTACTAGCAAATGACTTATATCGTGAGGAAACGGGGAAGTATTTAATAGAGATGGTGGGCAGGTTTACCGTGGAGCATATGTGCACAGAAACAAGTAAGGTCTATTTTGGCTAGGAAAAAGGAAAAAGGAAAACGATATCGTTTTCCTTTTTTATTAATTATTTGTTTGAGTTACCATCTCAAAAATCTTCATATCTTTAATCCAAACTTCGCTTACTTCTCCCCTTAAATCAATACCCCTTACAACAAAAAAGGGTCCTAAATCGGGGTGTTTTTCATTGGTACGCTTACTTATACTGGATATTTGTACCATTCTAGTATTATTTAATACAAAGTCAGTAACCTCTTTATCTCCGACTGTTTGGTCTTTAGAAGGATTTGGGTTTGCTTGTTCAGTATTTTGTGTGGTTTTCCCACTATTAGTGCTTTGAGGTGCCTTATCTATCTTTTTATTAGTTTGGGATGTCTTATTCCCTTTATCAGTACTTTGAGTTGTCTTTTTTTCTTTACTAGTACTTTGCGAGGTATGATCCGCTTGATTTGTGTTTTGAGATGCCTTGTTTGTTTGATCCGTACTTTGCGTTGTCTTCTTCTTTTGATCAGTGCTTTGGTTCTTTTCAGTTGCTTTATCGGTACTTTGAGTTGATGCAACTGCCTTCTTTTCAGCAGCATTCGACTCTTTCTCTTTCCCAAAACAGCCGCTTAAACCAATTAACGAAAACGATAACAGCAAAACTAAGACGATTTTACTATAACTCTTCACCATATTCCCCCCTACTAAAATTTTCTAACTAACTAGATTATAAACTTTGAACCCGCTTACATCAATGATAATTGATGACAGTCTTTTTAAATCGAGCGGTGACAGGCATCACTTTTTCCCATATAATGAAAGAAGTAAGAAGATTTTGGTTTTTGGAGGTAGTTCTTTGGTCCCGTTGTCGCTTAAAAGGAATGTATCTTATATGTTGATAGGAAATTTAATTTATGCATTATCCCAGTGGGGGATCATTATGGTACTAGCAAAATTAGGATCTCCTAAAATGGTTGGGGGATTTACGCTAGGATTAGCGGTAACAGCACCCATTATCTTAATCTTTGACCTTCAATTACGTTCTGTGTTAGCAACAGATACAAAAGAGGAATTTTCATTCCGACACTATCTTGCCCTTAAAGGAGTAAATAGTTTCCTAGCCATACTTGTGCTTGGAATCGTTATCATAATAGGTGGATATAAAGGCAAAGCTGCCTTTGTTATTTTTCTAGTGGGAGTAGCAAAACTGATAGAATCCGTTATTGAACTTCATTATGGACTATTTCAAAAACAGGAAAGAATGGACATAATTGCAAAATCCCTTATTATTAGGGGATGCACGTCACTATTCATCATTGCATTACTTATTACCATTACAAACAGTCTTTTGATCGGGGTAGCAGGCTTCTGTTTATCATGGTTATGCTTATTGTTTATTCTTGAAGTCCCAAAGGCAAAGAGAATGGCAGCTTCCCAGTCGTCCCCATTAAAACTCGTGTCGGTAAAAAAGCTTTTTCTTACCAGCTTTCCGCTTGGGTTAGTCATGATGATGATGTCTCTTTATACAAATATTCCACGGTATGCAATCGAACATGTGATAGGGACGGAAGCTGTCGGCTACTATTCTGCCCTATTTTATATTGTGACAGCAGGTAATCTAGTGATTAATGCCATCGGGCAAACGATTAGCCCGCGATTGGCCAATTATTTCACCAAGGAAGAGTACATACCATTTTCAAAGCTTTTAACGAAATTTGTCTGCTTTGGATTCATTTATGGGTCGGCTGGTGTCTTACTTACCCTTTTGATAGGGAAACAGGTACTTGGAATCATTTACACGCAGGAATATGTGCAATTCCAAAAGCTTTTTGTTTTACTGATGATCGCCGGGACATTGATGTATGCAGGTTCTTTTTTTGGATTTGCGTTAACGGCGATGAGGAAATTCTCAATCCAACCGATTCTTTCTATTTTATGGGTCATTTCAACCATCCTGCTAAGTTTCCTATTAATTCCAAGCTATGGATTAACAGGTGCGGCCATTGTGACCATTATTACAACTGCAATACAGCTTTTTACACTTGCGCTAGCAGTGATGTGGTATCTCCATCAAGCGAAGAAACAACATCAACTAACAGCCTATGCCTCTAACTAACGGAGTGATATCAATGACGAATCGAGTTCTTCATGTGTTTACTGCCATGAATGTGGGCGGCGCCGAAACCATGATTCTCAATTTATACAGAGCGATGGATCGGGAAAAAATTCAGTTTGACTTTTTAGTTCATTCGGACGAGGTGGGCTATTATGAAGAGGAAATCCTAGCCTTGGGAGGGAGGATTTTCAGGTTGCCTAACCCGCAGTTAAAAAATCTACGAGCCTATCAAAAGCAATTATTAGAGCTTTTAAGATACAACCAATTTTGTGCGGTCCATAGTCATACACATTCTTTTAGTGGTTTCATCTTACAAGCTGCTAAGAAGGCTTCCATCCCCATCAGAGCCGCTCACAGTCATACCACCTCTGATGGGAAAAAGGAGACACTTTTTCGAAGATTCTATCTATCATATATGAAGTGGATACTTCAAAAGAATACAACACATCGCTTTGGATGTTCTATCGCAGCTGGAGATTCACTGTTTGGAAAAAGTGCTGATACGATTGTTTTACCAAACAGTTTCAATCTTCAAGAATATGAACTTCGTTTGCTGGAAAATAGTTCCCAACCAAAAGATACCATTATAATTGGCCATGTTGGCCGCTTTGACACCGTCAAAAATCATCCATTTTTTTTAGAAACATTCTATCATTTTAAGAAAAAACATCCGAACTCTTCAGCCGTACTCGTAGGCGATGGTCCGGAAAAGGATAAGATTCAAGATTTGATTTATGAGTTTCAATTACAAGATTCCGTGAAGCTGCTAGGAATCCGCTCGGATATTCCAGAAATATTGAGCACATTCGATGTGTTTCTTTTTCCTTCCTTCTATGAAGGGCTAGGCAATGTTGTCATTGAAGCTCAAGCTGCTGGCATCCCCTGCTTAGTATCAGATACTGTTCCGAAAGAAGTCGATTTAGAAATGAGCCTCGTGACCTTTAAAAATTTAATGATTGGCGCAAAGGCATGGGCTGAGGTATTAGCAGAAATGAGTGAGATTAAAGAAAGACCAAGCTGGGATGAACGAAAACTCAAACTGAAAATGTTTGGGTATGACGTTACGGAAAACTCAAAATTCTTAGAGAAAATTTATAGTGGATCCTAATATGAAAATAATTAATTTTATTCTATTTACCGTCATATACTTTGCTGCTTCGATAGTGCTAATGGGGAATCAATATCGTCCTCTTACAACAGAACTGATCTATGTAAGATATGCACTCATTTTATTTAGTTTTTCCACCATCATCATCATTTATTTTAAAAAAAATGGATTAACCAATATTCGATTTCCTTCCTTTTTATCGATATATCTATTTATTATTTGGATATTATTTAGTGTATCAATTATTCTATCAGAAGTGATTCATCAATCATTTCCTTTTCAAGGATTGTTTTTTTTACTTTTTGTCCCTTTTATTTATTTTTCAGTCATGCCCTTTTTAACAAAAATAGGGGGTCCTGTGATTCACCAATCATTATTTGCCGCCAATTTGTTTTATTTATTAATCTCTTTTGTAACTACACGAGTGGAATACTTACCTTATTCAGGAGTTGCAGCAAATCCAAATGGCTTCGGACAAATAGCCGCAATCACAGTGATCTCTGGTTTTTTTATCCTACTATCTCTTCCTAAAAAAAGAAAACTAGCAAAGGTTCTGCTAATTTCAGTACTGATTCTCTCCCTTGCTAGTGTGACTCTTTCGTATAGCCGAACATCTTTTATCGTTGTAGGAATTATCACCCTTATCCTGTCTGTTCATACTATTGTGGTTAAGCGAAATTTCAAACCAATCCTTATTATCATCCTAGTTGGTTTTATTGGATGGTTTTCTCCTTTAAAAGAGATGTTTGTACATGGACTGCTAGAAAAATTCGCTTCGTTAATGGAAGAAGGGAATCTCTTTAATGGACGGACGGGTACATGGCAGGCAGTTGTTAAGGAATCTTCTTTATTCGGGAATGGACAAGACTATTTTGAAGGTTTTATTGAAGGGGCACATAACAGTCTAATAAATATTTTAGGGGTTAATGGAATTATTCCGGCACTTTTATTAACAACTTTTCTCATTTTGGTGATTTTATCAGCATTCCTTCATTATATTCAAAATAAAAAGGATACATTAGCCATTTTTCCATTTATTATCATTGTTACATTTACCTTGTTCAGCATGACAGAGGCAATGTTTGGATTAGTTGGAAATGGCATTACAATCGCATTTTATCATGTTGTAGGTTCATTGCTATTTAAGCAGGATTTAAAGACAGATTCCTGATTTTGATTGATTGTACGACTGCTTTTCATAACCAGTCGTATTTTTTTATTATAGAAAGGTCTTTCTTTTTTGACTTTTCTGAAAAAATATTATACTTCCTATTAAAAGGAATGGATAACGTATTTTAATAGACCAAAATGCAAAAAGCACCTGTATCAAGTTGATATCAGGTGCTTTTTTACTTGTGGTTTAGCTAGCAGGCCAAATCAGGTCTACCCATTCAGGGTGATCGATGAATGGATTGCGATTTCCTTGAATAGATTGAATGACATCGTTTCTGTGCTTTTCAAAGGCATCCGGTGGATCCATTTTGCTCCATTGAAGAAGGACAGATTTCTTGCCGTGGAATGGTGTTGGATACGTATTGACCTTATCAGCAAGTTCAAGATCAATCTCGCCTCCGTCACCTTCATAACGAACAGCCATGTACATAAGCATTCTGGCAATGTCACCTTTAACACGATT
Source organism: Neobacillus sp. (assembly GCF_031988165.1). Lineage (NCBI taxonomy): Bacteria > Bacillati > Bacillota > Bacilli > Caryophanales > Bacillaceae > Neobacillus > Neobacillus sp. The sequence continues at coordinate 96,146 of NZ_DALZYO010000004.1, read as the reverse complement.
AGGTGGCTCAAACGAATCACCATCATATTTACATTCTGCACACTCACCTTGTGGATTGCCGCCATTATCAAAATCTAAATGGCCTCGTGTGCTGTTAACAGATGCATCCGCTGGGCGTAAATGGTGAATATCTGTTCCTGGTCCAACACTTGTCCCAAAATTACCATGAGATTTTGCCCAAACGTGCTCACGATTCCAGTCGTTGACACCCGAACCGAACGTTGTTTTTGCTTGTGAACGGCCCGTGTAAAGAAGAATCACGTTGTTTGGATTGTTTGGATCTTCATCTGTTTTCTTTAATGCTTCTGTAACTTGAGCATACGTTAATTTTGTTTGCGTTTTAATAATATTGTGTAACGCTAGCTTTAGATCAGCACCTGTTTTCCCAGCTGCAGCCTGGTAATAGGCTTCCACTTCATTCCCTGGTCCTGATACAGCGGTTACCGTTACAGTAAATGAAGCACTAACTGTCTTCTTGCCATCATTTGCTGTGACTGTCACGTTTACAGTACCTTCCGTTGCGGTTGGAATGGTTAAGGTAGAACCTTGAATGGTGCCTGCAGTTGCTGTGTATGTTAGAACATCACCATCTGGGTCGGAAAAATGGTCATTTAAATTAATCGAAACGGGTGATCCTACTTTAACTGAAACATTTGATAGTGCTTTTGCTACCACTGGAGCTTGATTCACTTTTGGTGGAGCTATAGGAGCCGGGATCACTTCTCCGCTTACCTTAGTAAATTTAATGTTAGACGTGTCTACACCGTCTTTGACTGTCCATTTTTGAACCTTTTCAACGCCTCTGATTTGACTGATATTCGCATTATCGATGACGACTTCTTTTACCTCATTGCCGCCTAGGTCAATCACAGCACTAGGTGTTGTCGGGCTAAGTGTAATCACGGTGTTCTTTAAGCCTGCGCCACTTAGCTTCGCATAAGAACCTTTTAATACAATACCTTCTGTAATCACAGAATCTGCGCTTACCGTAATATCAGCACCTTCATTGGTTACCGTTAACTTCTTCGTTTTGAAGCCGTTTAAGTTGTAAACTTTTGTTGATGCCGGCGGTGTAACTGGTGGTAAAATTTCGCCGCCTGCCGCTTTTAATTGTGTTTGAATGATTATTGGATCGTGGTCACTTGCACGTCCGTGTACTTCCATGAAACCAGAGTTAATGTGTAAAATGTCGACTGTTGTATTCGGTACCATATTGTTGGTAACCAGGATTTGGTCTAGTACTTGAGCATTACCTTGGTAAGAATAATTGTAACGCTCATTTGCAGGAACTTTGTCGATCATATCGGTCATTTCGTTCCCTTTAGCAATTGCTATGGTTTTCGTGAATTCAAAATCATTGAAGTCTCCTAATAAGACAACATTTGCGTTTGCGTCTTTTGCTTTCACATCTTTAACGAAGTTATTGACAATACCCGCAATTTTATGACGTTGAATTTCACTGCTTAATACTGGCGGCTGGTTTTTACCTAATAACGGTTGGTCTCCGCCTTTAGAGTTGAAGTGGTTGGCCACGACGATAATGCTTTGGCCTTGGAAATCAAATTGAGCAGCAAGTGGCTTACGGCTTGAATTAAACGCAGAGTTTGTTGGATCAATCCGTCCTGGGTTTAATGTTAATTTTCCGTTTGTAAAGCCAACTGCTTGTGTTGATGTACCTTTTGGTGCTCCTGTTGTTAAAGATACGCGGTCTTTATTGTAAAGGAAGGCAACACGAATGTTCCCGCCAGGTGCTCCACCATCTTGATTATTGACTGGTGCGATCTCTGCGTAAAGATAAGTTGGTCCTCCAAGAGCCTTAACCTTATCAATAATTTTTTGAGCACTTTGTGTTCCATCGACTATACCAGTATCTGTTTCACCGTTGTTATCTTGTACTTCGTTTAATCCGATAATATCAGGATTTTTCATTTTATTGACAATTGCATCGCCAATTTTTGTTACCTTATCGTCTGGAGTAACAGTTGAAAAGTTTTCAACGTTATACGTTCCAATTGTTAGCTTGTCAGCTGCTGGAGTAATTTTTGTTGCAGGGCGAACAATTGGTGTTTCCGTTAATTTTGGAAGTGTTGGTTCTTGCGTCATCACTTTAAAGTTGCTGTAACCGTAGTTGACAATTCCCTTAATGGCGCCAGTATAGTAGTCACCCATTTTTGCCCGGTAATTTTTATTTGCTGTAGAACCATTTCTTACATCGACACCAATACGATCTGGATTATAGTCATTATCTGAGATACGTAAACCGCCAGGATTGACGTTGGTTGGATACTCTTTTGGTACCACCCAAACTAATCCGTCTTTTTGCAGCGCAATAACTTTTCCGTCATCAACTTGGACATACATGCCTTCTAGGCTTTCCCAGAAATCAATCGCATCTTCTTCTGGATCAAACGCAGCAAATTGATCGTTGTCAATAATTTCTGGTGGACATATACGGTCAACCCCAAGCTTAATTGGTGCTGGAAGTGGAGCAGTTCCATTTTTCGTAATTGTTGTTGCTTCAATTTCAGTAATCGTTAAGTCTGTTGATGCTTTCTCGGCATAGCCTTCGCCGTAATATTCTGTTACTTTTCCTGTTACTTTTACCCGGTCACCAATGGATACACCGTGAGCGGATTTAAATACTAAGACACCATCAGAAGTGCTATTATCACCGTCACCTACTAGGTCTTGGATGAAGAAGCGACTAGTGCCATCAATATACGTAACAACACCTTCAATATCCGTTACGGTCTTCCCGTTAAAAGGTGAAGTGTGCGATTTACCTTGGATATCATAGATGTGAATCGCACCATCTTGGATCACATAATCAAAGGTTGCAACAGGACTATTGCTCATTCCTGCTTTAACGGCAACTGCTTTAATTGTCGTTGCTTTGTTAATCACGATTGGTTGTGTAAAAGCCGGGCTAGCAGTAGTTGGTACACTACCATCGATTGTGAAGTGAATCGTTGCACCAGCGGTACCCGATGCTAATGTAACTTCTGTTCCTGCTTTTACCATACCAGCTCCTGGAGTGGCTACAACAGATTGAACAATGCTTGTATCTTGAATAATGTCGCCTTCATTACGTGGAAGTAATTGGTACACTCCGTTAAATGCACTAAGGACTCCAGTAATTTCTTCATAGGTTGTACCTGTAATCAGCATTGTCGAGCTTGGCGGGCGAACTTGGAAGCTTGTCCCATCGGCATCTGTAGCTGTATAGTTGCCGCCGGAGAATGCACCGACTGTCACATTTTTTAGTTTTAAAAGTTTCGCTTCTTTACTTTCTTGCAAATCAGTTGCTTTTACTAGTTCAGCAGCCGGAACTGCTCCTGTACCAGTTACCACAATGTTTTCATGATTGGCTTCGATTTCAAGTAGCGTGGAATATTCCGTTAGTTTACCTGATACCGTAATTTTATTTCCTGGTTGAATCGTTGTGCTGTCAGTTGGTGTGTACGCCACAATTCCAGCTGTAGCATCTTGGAAGTAAATTGCTCTTCCTAAAACGGCTGTAACCACACCGCTCGTTTGAACGTTGGATTGTAAAGCCATATCCCTGACTTCCGCAATCGTACTTTCTTGTAAAATGGTATATGCAAATGTAGCGATATCGCTGTTATCTAAGCCAGCTTTAGTGCCAAGTGCTTTGATTGTTGTAGCTTTATCGATTTTAACTGGAGCTTTGTATTCTGTGCTTGTTGTGGTTGGCTCAGTGCCATCTGTGGTGTAGTAAATTTTTGCATCAGCTGTAGCTGTCGCTAAAGTAACAGTTGTTCCAACTGCTACTGCTCCTGCTGCAGGTGTTGCAGTTACATTGGCGACCTTCGTTTCTACTGGTGTCGAACCGCCATCCATGGTGTGAGAACCAAGGAAGGTAAATACATCCTTGCCCTTGTTTTCCCATTCAATTGCTGGGTCAAATGCGTCATCTGGATTACTATCACCAGAGGTAACAGAACTCTTACGAACCAGCGTTTGGTCAATGGTTTTTACTGTTGTTCCCCAATTAACCTTTTCGCCAATTTTTCCGATAACATCAATGATGGTTCCGTTATGCTTTAACACAACAGCGTCATCACCATTAAAGTTAATAACTGTTTTTGCTGCATCCAATAAGTTTGTTTTAGCCACGATTGCTGGATCAGCATCACTACGTGAAATAACAAAAGTGGTTCCATTGGCAAGCTTTGCGGACGGATCCGATGATAATGCCAATTTGAAAGTCGTTGTTGTTGCACCATTAGCGTATTGTTCAAGTGTGTATTCACTTAACTTAACGTCAGCGCCTGTCCCGTTATAAACTTCAATGGCTTTGTTAAAGCTGCTGCCTTCAATATATTCAGAGATGAATAGATCGGACGCTTTTGTAGCTGCTGTGACAGGTTGAATGTAGAAGTTTGGTAACACCAAACTGATTAACATTATGGCTACAAGCAACATGTTAAATTTCTTTTTACGATTTCTAGTCAAAACTGCACCTCCTGGTAGCATATGTTTCGATTATTTTCATATAGGTTAGTAAATTCTCCCAACTAGCAAGCTAGGAGAATTTACCCTTTACTATTTATTAATCTTCAAAAAAAGTTTCGCCTTCAACTGTTACGTTTGAAAGTTCGACCCCAGTGTTGCCTTTCAAAGTAAGGTTGCCTTTTACTGTTGCGTATTCAAGCTTGGCAACACCTGTTACATCAACGATTACGTTTCCGTTGTATACTTTTGGATTTGCTGCTGTTCCACTAAATGATGCAGCTGGAACTACTTGTGGAACTATGTTTACGATACGACCTTCCACTTGAGCATTAACCGTTTTGTTCGGTTGTGCTGCGATGTAGTCGTTAAACATTTCCCAATCTACGAATCCAGGCTCACTTACACGGCCTTCTCCGTAAGCTTTGGCAAACATTGTGAATCCATCTCCACCTTTAGCTGTAAAGATGTTTGTTGCCACATAATAGTGTTTAGTAAGGTCTAAGGCTGTGTAGCTTCCATCCTTACCCTTTACTACGATGGTTTGAATCTTTTGACCAACTGGTTTTGAGCTGTCATAAGTAAATTTCAAACCAGACACTTGTAAGAAACCGCCGAAGGCAGTTGGAGCATCCTTCACACTGTATTCAAGTGCTGCTTTAATTTCATCACCCTTTAAATCCATGATGCCTAAAGCGTTTCCGAATGGTAATACTTTGAATACATCTGCTAATGTAATATTTCCAGCCTTAAGCGTTGTCCGAACTCCGCCACCATTTTGAAGGGCAATGACAGTATCAGGATTGATGGTTTTTGCTTTTGCAAGCATACCGTCAGCAATGAAGTTACCAAGGTTTGTTTCCCCTGTACGTGCAGGAGGATTTCCACCTATTAAATCAACAGCAGCTGTACCAACTACGGTATTTTCCTTTGCCTGAATGGCAGGCTTGTATTTTGTATTTAGAATTTGAGCTGTCGCTGCATCTTCTGCGTACTTGCTAATATCAAGTAATTTACCAGCTGTTTCAGGAATGATTACTTTACCAGCTGCATCAAACGTTACATCCAATGTACCTAAGAACTTGTTGTATTCATTTGCTTGAACGATAACGGTTGGCTCATCGCCAGTTTTATCAAACACAGGGGCATCAAGCTTTGTATGTGAGTGACCGCCAACGATAACGTCGATACCCTCAACTTGTTTCGCTAATTCTAAGTCATTATCCCATACAACTGAATCATCGTAGCCAATATGTGTTAGGGCTATAATTTTATTAACACCTTGTGCTTTTAGGGCATCAACCGATTTTTGTGCTTCTGCGATATAATTTTCGAAGACAACACCGGCTCCAGGACTTGAAATCGTCGGTGTCTCTTCTGTTGTTAAGCCAAAGATACCAATTTTTTCGCCATTCACAACTTTAATGATACCGTTGTAAATCTGGCCGCCTGCAGGGTTATTTGTTGTTAAATCATTATGAAAACGAGATTTCAAATTAGCGTCATTCGTAAAGTTTACGTTAGCGCTGACAAATGGGAAGGAAGCCTCTTTGACAAAGTCAGCTAATACAGCCGTTCCCACATCAAACTCGTGGTTCCCAAACGTCATGGCATCATAGCCGGCTAAATTCATAAACTCTAAGTCTGCTAAACCTTTAAACTCATTGAAATACAATGTTCCTGAGAACACATCACCTGCATCAAGCAATAATGCACTAGGTTTTTCTGCACGAACAGACTTAATAGCGGTCATTTTTTTAGCCACATTAATATTATTCGTCGCATTATCAACGTTTGCATGTGTGTCATTTGTGTGCATAACATTCAATGTAAATTTCTCGTTCGTTTGTCCACCTAAAACATCGATATTGAATTCTGTTGTACCATTTACGGTAAATTCTTTTTGTAATTCATACCAATGATTTTCAGTGCCGAGCCAGATACCTTCCAGCACATAGCTTCCATTAGGTAATGTTGTGCTATAAATGCCATTTGCATCTGTTTTCATGTCATACCATTTTGTATGGTCGGAAGTGCGGACACTGAATATGACGTTTGGTAACACTTCTTTACCTTTCTTTAAAACACCCGTTACGTTCGGTGAAACGACGCCAGTGCCATCTTTTAGCACATCAATGTTCAATTGTAATAAGCCATTAACCGTGAAGTCTTTTTTGAGCTCGTACCATTTTCCTGCAGCACTGTCCCAAATTCCGTCAATGGTGTAAGTACCATTTGGAAGTTTTAATTCAAAGTTTCCATTTGCATCTGTTTTCGTGTCATACCAAATGACTTCGCCAGATTTTGTGTGGAGACTGAAAACAGTATTACTAAATGCTGCTGTTCCTTTTGTAAGTACTCCAGTTACATTGAAAACACCGGCAATATTGATGTTTAATTCAGTTGCCCCTTCAAGTTTTCCGTCCTTCATGGTGAACGTTTGATTGAGCTCATACCATTTCCAAGCTGCTCCGTCCCAAATACCATCTACTTGGTAGCTGCCATCCGGTAACTTAAAGTTAAATTTGCCGTTTTTATCTGTTGTTGCATCATACCATTTTCCATCTGTGCTATGGAGACTGAATGTAAGATGGTTCAATGTTTTCGAACCATTTTTAACATATCCAGTTAGATTCCAAGTGCCTTCAGCTGGATTTAGGCCATCGATTAGTAATTCATGTAATCCATCTACTAAACCATTTTTTATCGTAATAGTTTTACCTAGTGGATACCATGTTGGTGCAACCCAAAGACCTTCAATCTTGTAAGTACCATCTGCTAGATTAAAAGTAAATACACCGTTGGCATCAGATGTGTAATCATGCCATTGATTGGTTGTTGTATCTTTAAGGCTGAATGTGAGGTTTGCTAACGGCTCGCCTCCCAATACTACCTTCCCTTGACCAGCTACTGCACCTGGATCCGGCTGTGGTTCTTGAGTTGAAAGGGCTTCACCTTTAAACTCAATTTCGCCCATGCGGTTAGTTCCGCCAGCTGCAACTGTAGCTCCACCTATTGAGGTATCTGAGTTTTTTAACCATCTTACATGGACTAAATCTTTATCATTTACCTCTTTAGGTAATGCAACATTCGTTAAAACTCCACTTTTCCAGTCCCCTGCTACCACTACCGTAGCACCTGGAACATCCACCCATGTAGTGCTGTCTAAGCTATATTGAACCTTGAAATCTTTTGGTCCTGTACCGGATCCATACTGTTTAGATGATAGAGTTATATTTTGATGGCCCTTAGTTGATATGGACACCTTCCAAAATGAAGGATTAGCTGTCCAAGTATTAGCGTTCGGAACCGAAATCCCTGTTGTAGGGCCTCCCGCATATGCTGACTGAATGACCGCTCCTGTTGTGGACAATGCTTTGTCTAGATTCGCAGCTGTTCCTGAAGTTGCTATAAGGTTCCCCTTACTAAAATCCCACTTCGCCAAAGATACCGGCGTGGTGTCTGCGCTTACATTAAGTGGAATGATCAACGCTAACAGCATAATGGCTGTCAATAGCATGCTAATCCACTTTTTTGACCTATTGAATTGTCGATTCACAGATAAATTCCCTCCAATTCTAAGAATATATAATGTTTGAAATTAAGTGCTTGCTTCTAGTTGTAGAATTCCACTTCTTCCAAACCTTCCCTCACTTTCCATTAGGTATATATTACTATTACTAGTTTATAATTTTTTTTGTCATAATTCTACATAATTCTATGAATATCCCAAACTTTACATCAATTTAATAAATTTACACTCTGTTTCTACCATTTAAAGGTAAATAAGCAATTGTACCTAAGTACAAATGTGAAAGATTACACAATATATTCCTAGTAAAAACGGTGCCTGACATCACAATGGTGTCAGGCACCATTTTCTGTAAGGAAATCATACACAAAGAAATATTTAATAGCTCTCATAGAAAAACTGCCGCATCCAAAAGATGTGGCAGTTTTTTTAGACTCTTATTAAATTCAGCTTTTGATCAGGTTGAAGATAGGCAAGTAGCAGCAAGTCTGCTTCCACTACCCTCCCGACCACATTGACTCGCTCATCAGCGGGCAGGTCATGAAGCGTGATTTGGATCTCTCCGCGATAGCGGCCATAGTGGTCATTATCTCTGGTAATGGATCCGACTGGACGAGCACCAGTATTCTCAGGCACCACCGCCTCAGCACTTCGTGTATCCATCAACCGAAGAACGTCACGGGAAAAATCAGGACGGAGATGGAACTCCCCTTCTTGAAACCCTTCGACTCGAATCGAAACCCGACGATCACGGTCAAACTCCATTAATTTTTCTAAGAGGCCAACACTTATTTCTGGATCGCCGATGTACACATCCTCGACCCCAGCCCGGAACAATTCCAACGCCGCCATAAAGGGATCCACTTCACGATGCATTTCCAAGGTAGGCAGCCCTTCAAACAACGGACCACGTTTTTCTCCGTCTCCTGGAATATAGGCACTAACAGGGATGCCATATCGTTTATAAAGTTCATTTTGTGAGTCAAAAAACAATTCAGCTAATCCAGTTTCACGCCGTGGATAGAAATTATGCCATGCAATCAGCTGATTAGCTGTTAACCCGCCTTCCAGCAAGGCACGTACATCTTCTTCAAACAAAATGCTGGCATTCAAGGCAAGCTTGAAATCCTTCGCCAAGCTCAAAATCGTATCGTGATCAAAAAAGTCATCCAAGCGCAACCCCATTACCCCTAAGGATTTTAACTCAACTAAGCTAGCCAATCCCAAGTGTTCAGGTGTTCTTAACGATACATCCGCATAAACCTCTATTCCTGCTTCCTTCGCCGTCTGTAGCAGCTTTTTCGCGCGGCTGGCTAAATCCCCGGACTCTTCAGGAATGTGAAGCGAGGTAAATGCCCGCTTCACACCCATTTTTCCTGCAATAGCAATCCGTTCTTCTGCACTTGAATCATTCAAGTAAAAGGAAATACCGATCAATCAAATTCACCAGCCATTTCATCTTTGAAACCAAATAGATATGTGAAGGCAAAACCAGCCGCATAGGCGATCAATACCCCTGCTAAATAAAGCAGAACTTGACCAGTTACCACAAGGAAGGCAAGTGGTAAACCGGATACCCCTACAGCAACGGTAGCGACATGAAACGCTGCTTGAAAAGCACCGCCTACGCCAGCTCCTAAACAAGCCGTTAAAAATGGACGACCTAATGGCAACGTTACACCGAAAATAAGCGGCTCCCCGATACCAAGAATACCTGCAGGCAGTGCTCCTCCAATGGCTCTTCTTAAGCGAGTCTTTTTGGTTTTAAAGTATATCGCAAATGCAGCTCCTACCTGTGCTGCCCCACCCATTGCTAAGATAGGAAGAAGCGGGTCAATGCCCGTTGAGTTAATTAACTCAAGGTGTATTGGTGTTAATCCTTGATGTAAACCAGTAACAACGAGCGGCAGGAAGGTTGCCCCAAGGACAAATCCGGCAACTACACCGCCAACATCGAGTAATGAAGTTAAACCTTTTGTAATAATATCGGAAATGAAACCGCCAATCGGCATAAAGACAAGATAAGTTACAATACCAGTAATCAATAAAGCAACCGTTGGCGTTATAAAAAGATCAAGAGATTGTGGAACATAACGGCGTACCCGTTTTTCGACAAGGGCAATAAATATGGCCGCAAACAGAACGCCAATCAAGCCGCCTCGTCCAGGAAGCAACGGCGTACCAAACAATACGATTCCCGCAGCTGCTGGGTTAATGATTAAGATACCTGCAAGGCCCCCAAGTGCAGGTGAACCGCCGAATTCTTTCGCCGCATTGATACCAACGAGAATACCTAAGTAACCAAACAACCCGCTTCCTATTACTGTCAAAATCATGGCAATTTGCGAATCCGCCGCTAACCATCCAGCCTGGATAATCGCTTTTGATACACCTGTAATTAACCCTGATGCCACAAGTGCCGGGATTAAAGGAATAAAAATACTAGAGATTTTTCGTAAAAACAACTTAAATGGAGTGGCATTCTTTTTGTTTATTTCTGCCTTATTACTAGCTGCCTTCTCTTTTAAATCGATGCCACCTGAAGCATCTATTAATTTACCAAACTCTTCTGTCACTCTATTTACTTTTCCAGGTCCAAGAATAATTTGCAATGTCTCTTCTTCAACAACTCCAAGTACCCCGTCAATTTTCTTAATAGCCGCCTTGTTGACAATCGTGTCATCCTTCGGTGTAACACGTAGTCTAGTCATACAATGTGTGTAATGGCCAACATTCTCTGGACCTCCTAAAAGTTCCAGAATCTTTTCGGCTAAAATTTTATTCTCTCCTGCCATGCTAATTCCCCTCTTCTCTGTTGTTTTATGGTGTCATAATCTTCTGATTTATTTCTCCAGTCAACCTTGTTATGAAAAAAAGAAACGGAATGGTGTTCACATCACCCCCTGCAATATTATTTCCCTTCTTTAATAAACCGGATGGCTTCTCTTGTTTTATCTATCGAGTGAATCGTCTCATCATATTGAACGGTCGCCATCGATAAAAACAAAATGTCGATTAAATATAACTGCGCAAGGCGCGATGATGTGGCCGCACTTCGAAACGGCGCCTCCCCGGAATAAGCTGTAAACAACTTAATATCTGCTAGGGTAGAGACCGATGATTGTCCGTATTTCGTTAAACTAATCGTTTTAACGCCACGCTCTTTCGCTAGGGCCATCACTTTAATGACCTCGGGTGTTTCCCCTGAATGAGAGATTCCAAACACCACATCATCCTTATTCGCATTAGCTATTAAAGTAGCGACAAGATGCGTATCGGTAAAAGCGGTTGCATTTTTATGAATCCGTAGGAATTTCTGTTGTGCATCCTTGGCGATAATATTAGAAGCACCAATTCCAAAAAAATGAACATTTTGAGTAGGTAACAAGGTTTGTACAGCACGTTCCAATTCATCATAATTGATCATCTCTTCCGAATCACGGATGCTTTGGATACTATTGCTGGTTGTCTTTTGAACGATGGAGAAGAAGGATTCACCAGGTTCAATATCGCGATACCCTTGTTCAACAGGCTTCACTAAATCACTTGCAATTCTTACTTTTAAATCCTGAAACCCATTTAAGCCCAAGGACTTACAAAGCCTAATAACAGCTGCACCACTTGTATTTGCTTGAATCCCGATGTCATTGACTGTACTGTTTAAAATACTTTGGGGATTTTCAAGAATAAACTCCGCAATTTTCCGTTCCGAAGTCGGAAGCTGTTCAAGCATATTTTGAATCATTTTTAAACCGCCTGCTGCCACACAAAAGACCACCTTTTCATCCCATTCATTTTTCAACATTTTGGACTGCTTTTTTTACATACCCATTCGCTTCAGATAATAATGTTTCTGCTTCCTGTTTTGTTGTATCCGTCTTAATCATGACGATCGCCGTTTTGACTTGTAGATCTGCCTTTTCTAAAGTCTCCAAGGCCATCTCATAAGAAACCCCGGTAATTTTCTGGATGATTCCAATCGCCCGTTCCTTTAATTTTTGATTACTCACATGAACATCCACCATTAAATTTTCAAAGGCTTTCCCCAAAAGAATCATCGAGGAGGTAGAAATCATATTCAAAATCATTTTGTGGGCTGTCCCAGCTTTCAAACGAGTCGAACCAGTTAGTACCTCCGGACCGACAATCACCTCGATGCTTTGATCCGCTTCCTTACTAATCGCCGCATTTTTATTACATGAAAGGGCGACGGTTTTAGCGCCGATACTTCGTGCATAGCGAAGTGCTCCCATCACATAGGGTGTTCGACCGCTGGCAGCGATGCCAATAACCGTATCGTCATTCGTTAGTCCCAATGCTTTCAATTCACTAACACCGAGATCGGGATCATCCTCCGCTCCTTCCACCGCTTTTATAAAGGCACCTTCGCCCCCTGCCATAATACCTTGAACCATTTCTGGATCAGTGCTGAAGGTTGGCGGGCATTCGACTGCATCAAGCACCCCTAACCTGCCGCTCGTGCCTGCACCTAAATAAATAAGTCGCCCTCCCTTTTGAAAGGATTCAAATACAAACTGAACCGCTGCTTCTACATCTGGTAAGACATCCTTTACAGCTAGCGCCACTAATTGATCTTGCTCATTCATGATTCGTAATATATCCATTGGCTTTGCCGTATCAATCTTGATTGATTGTTGATTGCGCGATTCTGTTGTTAATAATTCAAGATTTTCTTCCATAGTATAGTTGACCTCCTATTGGTCTTTTCTACGCTGTAAGCGGTTACTCATATACTTATTATATTCTCTTTGAAATAACATTTCAATATTTTTATAGAAATACTGAAATGTTATTTTAAAAAATCTTTTTCCCTACTGTAACAGAACAATCTAACAAAGCGGATGGCACTAATCCAGTAAATAACGGCGGATGGCCGTCGCCACCCCTGCATCATTATTATTGCCCGTCACCTGATCTGCCAATAATTTCACTTTATCAGGTGCATTCCCCATCGCAATTCCTAATCCTGCCGCGGAAAGCATAAGGGCGTCATTATAGTTATCGCCAATCGCAACGGTATGTGAGATAGGGATACCTAACTGCTCAGAAAGCTTTAACAGTGCGGAGGCCTTGGTCACACCACTCGGAGAAATTTCTAAATTGATGAAATTGAAACTGCTGCTAATCTCCATATCCTCTATCTGTTCCCCAATCCGTTTGGAAAAATCTTCGAGTGCATTGCTATCATCAAAAACGGCTATTTTTGTAATCTCAGGTTGATTTTCCTTCAGATATTGGTAAAAATGCTCAATGACATGAACCTGGCATTTTTCCCGAAAGCTTTGACAGTTTTTGAACTCGCCGCCTGATCTTTTAAGAGAGGGAATATTATTTTCAATCCAGGTCTCATTCCATTTATTTACCTTTGGGACTAGGAGCGTATCCCCTTCATAAAAATGAGCATAGATCCCTTCCCTTTCGCATAATTCCCAGAAACTCAATAGAGATTCATGCTGGAAAACCGATTGTTCGCTAACCTCTCCATTCTCATCAAGCAGGATGGCGCCATTGTAAGCAATGATGGGCTCTCCCTTTAGGCCGATGGTATTGGCAATCCATCTTGTTGAAAGTGGGGAACGTCCGCTGCAAATAACCACCCTTCCCCCTCTTCGACGGTACTCTTGAATCGCCTCTATTGTTTCAATATCAATCTCTCTTTGATCGGTTAATAATGTCCCATCGAGGTCAGTCGCTAATAATGGATATTTCATTTTTACCTCTCCTTATGAAGTCATTTTTTAATATTATTATATTTTTTTTGAAATTATATTTCAAAATTGTTTTTCTATTTCCTATTTTTTCAATGAGTATGTTCGTTTATGTTAAATCAGGGCCTGGATTTAGATATAATGAAGGTAAGGGAGGTGCTTACCTTGCTTCAACCCGATCTCGCGGAAAAAATTGTCAAGGAAGTCCGGAAATTAATCGGTGAAGAAATCATTGTCGTTAACACAGATGGCCATATTATTGCTGGCACCAATCGGGAGAGAGTCGGTGCTTTCCATGAAGGAGCATTAATCACTTCACAAAACAGGAAAAAGCTGATCATCACAGAAAAAGAGATACCGCAATTAAAAGGGGTAAAGCCGGGAATTAATCTTCCTATCCTGTTTCAAAATGAGGTCATTGGTGTGATTGGGATTACTGGGGACCCTGAAACCATCACCCCATTTGGTGAAATCATTCGCAAAATGACGGAGCTGTTAATTAGTGAAAACTACTATGCCGAACAATTTGATTGGCACTCTCGAACAATCGAAACCTTCGTAATGGAATGGCTGCAAACAAAAGAGCCAAGTCCTGAACTAGTGGATAAAGCTCGAACGCTATCCATCAATCTTGAACTAGATCGAACGGCAGCCATTATTGAGTTTGACAAAAGAAACTATCCACTTTCAAGGGATGTTTGGTCCTCTATTTTGAAATCATTTTCTCAAAGTAAGCATGATGTCACAGCACGGTCCGGAAATGAACGAATCATTCTCTTAATCGATAGTTCCGCTACTGTTCATCCAACAACTATCAAAAAACGGCTGAATCATTTTTTGCAATTTTTAAAGAATACCTTTGGAATTTCCGCTTATGCAGGGGTTGGACAAAAAGGAGAAGGCAATCTGATACGCCATTCCTATGAGCAGGCCGAACGAGCGCTGAAAATTGCTAGATGTAAACGAGAGATTATATTCGATGAGGAATTAATGCTTGAAATGATCACTGAGGAGCTTCGTCCTGAGGTAAAATCAGCTTACATCCAGCGAACCATTGGTTCGATATTATCTGAAAGTGAATTGCTCGAAACACTAACAGAACTATTTAAGCAAAACCACTCCTTAAAAAACACGGCCCAATCCTTGCATATCCATATAAATACACTGCATTATCGCCTAAAAAAGGTCGAGGACATGACACATTTAAAACCAAGCAAGATTCACGATTTACTCTGTCTGTACCTAGCCATTCTTTTTTTAGAAGAACAGCCAATGCTTGAAAAATAATAGGCTTTAGCTACCATCTTTTTAGATAAACAACCAAAAACAGAATAATAATATACTTTTTTTTTAGATGTTTATCCATAGCAGGTAGACTTCTTTTTTTTTATACTTTAAACAGTATGAAAATAGTTTACGCAGCACGGAGAGGATGGGGGAAACAAAATGCTTATTAATGAAGTGAAAGAAAAATTGATTGCCATTGTGACCAATGCTAATTATGATGATTCCAAAACTGAACGATTAGTTTACTCCTATGATGCCACGCCAAACTTCCAGTCAATGCCGGATGCCGTTGTCAGCCCGAGGAACACAGAGGAAGTTTCACAAATCTTAAAGGTTTGTAATCAATATAAGGTTCCAATTGTGCCACGCGGCTCGGGAACGAACCTTTGTGCCGGAACATGCCCAACTGAGGGCGGAATAGTCCTGCTTTTTAAACATATGAACAAGATCCTCGAAATTGATGAAGAGAATCTAACCGTAACCGTTCAGCCTGGTGTCATCACGCTTGATATGATTCATGCCGTGGAAGAAAAGGGGCTTTTCTATCCTCCTGATCCAAGCTCGATGAAAATCTCCACGATTGGTGGCAACATCAATGAAAACTCTGGTGGTTTGCGCGGACTCAAATACGGAGTAACCCGCGATTATGTTATTGCACTTGAAGTGGTGTTGCCTAATGGCGATATTATTCGGACTGGCGGAAAGCTGGCAAAGGATGTCGCTGGTTATGATTTGACCCGTCTGTTTGTCGGCTCTGAAGGAACACTAGTTGTTATTACTGAGGCCACACTTAAATTGATTCCGATGCCAGAAACGAAAAAAACGATGCTTGCCCTTTACCAAGACCTATCCGCTGCCGCCAAGTCGGTGTCAGCGATTATTGCGAATAAAATCATTCCAACAACACTTGAGTTTCTTGACCAGCCCACCTTACAGGTAGTTGAGGATTTTGCCAAAATCGGACTGCCAACTGATGTGAAGGCCGTCCTTTTAATCGAGCAGGACGGACCTCCTGAAGTCGTCGAACGTGATTTAACAAGAATAGCCGATATTTGTAAGCAGGAACAGGCAGTCTCGATTCAAATTGCCGCTTCTGAAGCAGAAGCTGAAGCACTGAGGACTGCACGACGCACCGCACTATCTGCGATTGCCCGCTTAAAGCCGACGACAATCCTCGAAGACGCGACGGTCCCGAGGTCAGAAATTGCCAATATGGTGAAAGCCATCAATGAGATTACTGACAAATATCAGCTGACCATTTGTACCTTCGGCCATGCCGGGGATGGGAATCTCCACCCTACCTGTGCAACCGATGCCAGGAATCACGAAGAAATGGAACGAGTTGAAAAAGCCTTTGCCGAAATATTTGAACACGCGATTGCCTTAGGCGGAACGATTACCGGGGAACATGGAGTCGGCGCAATGAAAGCCCCCTACCTCGAATGGAAGCTAAAAGAAGAAGGAATCGCAGCAATGAAAGCCATTAAGCACGGGTTTGACCCTAATAATATCATGAATCCAGGGAAGGTTTTTGCCAAAGACAGCAAGAAACGCGTGGTGGTGACAAAATGACAACCATGAAAGAGCAAGAAAAGATCCAAGAGCAATTTAAAGCCCGAATGAACGAAGATGATTTGCTAAACTGTATGCGTTGCGGTTTTTGCCTGCCAACTTGCCCAACGTATATTGAATCAGGCTACAAAGAATCCCATTCCCCTAGAGGTCGAATTGCCCTGATGAAGGCGGTCGTCGATGAGGTGATTGAGCCGGATGAAGATTTTGAACGTTCACTCGAACTTTGTCTCGGCTGCAGGGCCTGCGAACCAGTCTGCCCCTCTGGTGTGAATTATGGTCATTTATTAGAAGATGCTAGGGATATCATCAATCAAAACAAGAAACACTCTTTACCAGCACGGATCGTCAGAAAAACAGTTTTTCAAGGATTATTTCCGCACCCAAACAGGATGCGCGGGACAGTAGGCTTACTGGGCTTCTATCAACGCTCCGGAATTCAAACGATTGCACGAAAAATTGGTTTTTTGGGACTTTTACCTGAAAGTTTGGTGACAATGGAAAAAGTACTGCCCAAGGTGCCGACGATGAAAGAGATGAAAAATCGTCCTGAATATCTTCCGGCAATCGCTGAAAAAGTTAACCGGGTAGCTTTTTTCAGCGGCTGTTTAATGGATACGATGTTCCTAAAGACAAACGATGCCACCATGAAATTGCTACAATTAGCCGGCTGTGAGGTCGTTATTCCACAGAATCAAGTATGCTGCGGAGCCTTGCATGGACACAGCGGCGAAAAACAAACCGCCAAGGATCTGGCTAAAAAGAATATCATCGCCTTCGAAAACTTAAACGTGGACTATATCATTACCAACGCTGGCGGTTGTGGCGCATTCCTAATCGATTATGATCATTTACTGAAGGATGATCCTGTTTGGAAAGACCGAGCCAAAGATTTCAAGGAAAAGATAAAGGACATTTCCGAAGTATTGGTAGCAGTCGACTTTCATCAAAAGGTGAAATTAGAGCTCCCGCCACAGGTTATCACCTATCAGGATTCGTGCCATCTAAGAAATGTGATGAAAACAGCATCCGCACCAAGAACCCTTCTTACAGGGATTCAAGGTGTGGAATATAAAGAAATGAAAGACGCCGACCGCTGCTGCGGATCTGCCGGAATTTATAATATTGTCGAGTCGGAAATGTCGATGGTGATGCTTGACTACAAAATGGTTCAAGCGAAATCTTCCCATGCGACCACCATTGTCACCGCTAATCCTGGCTGCTTGTTACAAATGCAGCTGGGAATTGAAAGGGAAGCGCTATCGTCAAAAATGAGAGGGGTTCATATTGTGGACCTATTAATTGAGGCTGTAAAACAAGCATAAAAAGAGGCTGTCCCAAAGGTTCACTGAAAAGTGATCTTTATTGGGACAGCCCTTTTTCACCACTAAATTAATTTACTGCCCTCCATTACTTTAGCTAAGGCGATAGCAATTCATCTTCATCTGAACATGGGTACGAACGAAAAATGATTTTCCATTCTCAGAAATGTTACTGGCATTATTCTTTATTAGAAAGCAGCTCCGATACACTTACGAATTGATACCCTTTTTCCTTAAGGGCTGGCAGAAAAATTTTTAAAGCCTCAACAGTTTGGCTTCTGTCACCACCGCCATCATGAAGGAGAATAATGTCCCCATTCCTGGCATGCCGAATGACATGATTGGCAATGACTTGTGCACCAGGTAGGGACCAATCCTTTAATTCCTGATGATAGGACCAAAGCACGACTTTATATCCTTGTCTTTTTGCCTCCTGTAGTAAGTCATTGTCTAAATATCCTCCTGGGGGCCGGAACAACTTAGGATGGTTTGGCTGGTACTTTTGGATAATGCGTTCAGCCTGAATGATTTCAAAGTGCATCTGTTGAAAGCCAACTTTATTTTCATACGGATGTGTCATCGAATGATTGCCCAATTCATTACCGGCCTCGACAACTTGTTGGACAACCTCCGGATATCGCTCCATTCGATTTCCAATCTGAAAAAATGTTGCGTTGGCATTATACTTTTCCAGGACGGCCAGAACCTGTGGTGTATAGATAGGATTTGGTCCATCGTCAAACGTTAAAGCGATGACCTTTTTCTTAGTAGTGACATCCCAAACAACCTGCCCGGTTGGCTCTACTTGCTTTCGCTTGATCATCCCTGCATTTGCATTCGTGTAGATATTGGTATAGAAACAGATGAATACAATAACGAAGAGCACCCATTTCATCACTTTAAAGCCCCTTTATCAATCCTTTTCTTACCGAGAACGTAAGTCTTTATATTTTGCACCATTATGATGATTACTATGTTGAGATATTGCTCAATTTACCATTTATATCATTTCATCTTCTACCATATCTCTGGCTCAGCAGACAAGAATCTTTGACGTTGATGGTTTGCCCGTCCGTCACGTCCTATCTTTAAGTATCCGGGTTAACATCTTGATTCCAATATGGTACGGTATTGATGTTTCAGAATAATATATAGAGATTTCAATCTAGCGGTTTTTTGGAGGAATATTATGTCATTCTTTGATTTTTTAAATAATAAATGCATAATCTGTAAGCGGAAAGTAAAGCCTCTAAGAAAATACATCGATGACAAAGGAAGGGTAATCAAGGTCTGCATTCCTTGTTCAGAATATGCTGAGCGGAGAGCCTATCGAGTCAAAAAATAATGAATAAATATAATGAAAGCTCCTTGACACGGTCCGGTTTTTTTACTTCAATTCGAATATTTCAGAATTTATTGAAGTCCTTCTTAGTGCACTTATACGTTCAGAATTTATTGATATTCTGATTAGCCAAGAAAAACCGAAGGAATTCCCTCGGTTTCTTTTGGAAAGTTGATTATTCTTTTATTGCGGCATCAACAGTAGTTTCTTCAGCGTTTTCTACAGCTGCTACTTCTTTTGTTGCTTCTTCAGATTCAACTTTAGTTGCTTCGTCTGTAGTTTCTTCAGCTGCTACTTCAGTAACTTCTTCTTCTGTTGTTTTTTCAGTTACTACTTCAGTACTTTCGTCTGTCACTTCCGTAGTTTCCTCAGTTACCTTTTCAGCTTCCTCAGTTACTACATCTTCAGAAACTTCTTCGCCAGCTAGGACAGCGGAGTTTGCTGCGGCATGAGCTTTTGCAGCCTCACTTGCATGTACGCTCGCTTGAGATTTTGCTTTGTTAGCAGCAGAAGGATTTACCTTTGCTTCTTTCTCAGCATCTGCTTCAGGAGCATCCGCTTCATCGTCCTCATTTGTTTTTACTACTGCATCAGTAACAAAATTGACTTTCTTGGAATTGGAATTAGAATCTGAATCATCAGCAGCATCTTCTTTATCCTCATTTTTTACTGCAGAATCAGAATCAAGATTTGCAGTTTTTTCATCTTCTTTAACTGCCACTTCATTATCGTCAACTTTTACAGCAACATCGTTTTCAAGAGCAGCTGTTTCTTTCGTTTCAGAATCTGAATCAGTATCATTAGTTACCTCATTAGGGACAACAGTAACTACTTCTTCTGCAGGTTCTTGTGCTGGAGTTTCTTCAGTTATTACTTCTTCTGTTATCACTTCTTCAGCTTGTTTTCCCTTACCATGAACCGCTGAATTTGGAGCAGCATGCATTTTTGCTGTCTCACTGGCATGCACACTCGCCTGTGATTTATTAACCTTTTCTTCTTTAGACTTCACAGTTTCTTTCGCTTCTACTTCTTTCTGTCCCTTTATAGCTGGTACCGCACAATGGGCAGACTTTTCTTTTTCATTTTCTTTTTCGTTTTCTTTTACATTAGCTTTTTTATGTGCTTTTTCGTTTTCTTTTACATTTTCGTTTTCGTAATTTTCACTTTTTATATGAACGCTATGTTCTGTTTTTGCTTTATCATGGCCTGCTGCTTCAGTTAAATGGCCTCCGGTAAAAATTCCAAAAGACAATGCTCCTGTCAGTACTAAAGATTTAACAACATTATTCGGATTAAGGTAGTGTTTCATTATTTAATTCGCTCCTTTAATTATCGTGTTCCGTGGCTTTTTGCTGCGGTAAACGGTTTATAAAAAAGGAGCTTCCTGCGGCGGTGGTGCAGGCGGCGCATTCACCCATTGGTTATTTAAAAATGCATCTCGAGAGAGGTAAGGCTGGACAAGTTTGATTTCATAGTATTTATTCCATTCAAACCATTTTTCCATCAAGCTTAATGTGCTTAATCCGCTGCTGATCCGATCATTTGAATGACCTCCAGAACCGTTCGTCCTTTGCGTTGAGTTAATCTCCTGGCTCATCTTTGGAATTTCTCCCTGACTAGCAGGGTCCTGTCCCTGTTTTTGCGGCTCTGATTCAATGAGTTCAAAACTATCTTCCTTTTTTGTACTTGATACGTGTGGCTTGAACGCATTAACCAATCCCGCCGATTGGCCTTTGTTTTTAACTTCAATATGAGCATTAGGCAATGAATCAGAATTCCCGGATTTATTTTTTGGAGCCGCCTTATTCTTTCCTAACCCACTATTATTTTCCTGTCTCCCGTCTACTTTTTCTGACAAGGAAGATTTAGCTTCCTTCTCAGATTTTTTTATCGCAGACCGCATGTTACCTTTCGCCTGTTCTGGCAAATCTCTCGCTGCTGCTTTAGGTTTCTGGGAATCTGATCGTTGAATTGAACCGTTAGATGCCGACTGTTTTGCCCTAGCTTGATTTTTAACAGCTGGTTCAGGTAACACCACAGTTTTTTCTATGGATTTTGCATTTTTGGCTTTTGGCGAAACGTTAGTTTGTACAGCTTCGTTATCATTTTTTAATGAGCTATTTGCATGTATTGACGCTTTTTGAGAATGCTGCTGTCCACTTAGTTCGTTCTTTTCGGCAAAGGCATTGCCCGGTAAAAACACGGCCGCTCCAACCATAAGACCTGTTATAAGAATATAGCGGAAGTGCAAGATGTCACCCCCTTTCATCTCATCGTAATGTTCATGAACAGCATTCGAGGTAATAAGACATTTTTTGGCCGTTTTCAACTCTCCCACTAGAAAACGATGCTATTCACCTAAGAACACCTGATTCAGATGGCCCTTCTTTTTGGTACTTTTTATTAATTTCTGACTATTTTGGACTATTCGATAGTTTATTGAAAACCAAGTTCATTAATTTTAAAAACTGATTATTAGTAAATATTTCACTGATGTGGATAGTAAATTGCTTATTATCGAACGACTTCAAAATAATAAATTATAAAAAAAAGGAGCACTGCCACAAAAAAGTGGAGAGCTCCATTTGATATAAACGATTCTACCTATTCTTTATTTCTTTTTCTTCACATTAATATACAATTTTCCGTCAGCTGCTTGTCTTGACTCATTACCATAGGAATCCACAGCCTTCACCTCAATGACGGCACCGTCGGCAACCATGTCCTTCGTAGCGGTGTAATATCCGACATAATATCCTGGTGACACCTCCATCATTGGAAGCTCTGTTGCATTTGCTAGTTGCGATGTTTTCGTTTGTGTCAACGGCATATGAATGAAGAAAGATGTTTTCAAGCCAGGTTCACTCGTGAACTCAATCTTTACACTTTCGCCTTTCTTCAATTCCTTATCTTCAGAAGGTTTTACATTTTTAATCAATGGTGGCGTGTATTTCACGTCAACTTTTAACGATTTTTCCGTCGTGTTTCCTGCCTTATCCTTGGCCAAAACCTTGATTTGATTGATTCCTTCATCCAGCATAATTCTGGCGGAATAGGTTCCATTTTCAACTTTTGCTGTTGTTCCATTGACAAGGACAAAATTTAAATGATCATCTTTCACTTTTCCTTTAACCGTGACCGTTTCCATATTCATTTTACTTCCATCTGTTGGTGTATCAATGGTTAATTCCGGCGCTTCGGCATCAAAGGTTACCGTAACTGGCGCAGATGCATCCGTCATCCCTTGGGACGTGGAAGCCTTAGCCGTTAATTGATTCTCACCCTTTTTGAGTTTCACGTCAACAGCATAGCTGCCATCATCCTTTGTATTAACGGAAGCGACTTCTTCGCCTTTATTAAATATATGAACCTTTGTCGTTGGTGCAGCTTCACCTTTCACAGTTACTGTTTCAACGTTCGTGAACGTTCCATCAACAGGAGAGGTAATCGATGGTTCTGTTACTTCATAATCAACCACGGCACGAATCATATAATTACCCTCAGCTTCTGGAGAAGGTGTCCATGCGCCACCAACTAGCTGCCAGCTTCGTTTCGCATTTGGACCATTCTCATCTGTTGCTAGACCAGGAGAGCTTGTATTTGCTGCAGCTTGGATGTAGACCATATAGAAATCTCCTTCAACAAGGATACCATGGCTGTTCAAATCCACTTTTGTCCACTGACCATTTCGAAGTGCAGTAGCATCAAATGGACCGGCTAGTTTTTTACCAGGTGCACCGTCAGGACCTGAAGCATCATATACGGCTACTTTGAAGGCAGTGCCGCCTGGAACTGGCCATTCTGAAGTCCAGAAGCGGAACAAGCCGCCTGTCACTAATGCCTTTTTCTGCCCTTTTGCTAATGACATTTTTACAGCCCAGCCATTTCCGGCATCGTAAAAAGCTCGCGCATTTTCCGCAGTGCCATCGTCATAACCAATCTCACTTGGGAAACCGATGAAAGGCTTAATATCGAAATTTTTCTCAATATTTCCTTTAAGTTTAATCGTTGCTTCCTGACTATAATAGTGAGGTGCAATGACTTTAAGCGTATAATCCCCTTCATAGGCAGTGATCGTAAAATGCCCGTTTGCATCCGTTTGGACAGGCTGAACAGCTGCATCTTCAATCACATAAACAGTCGCCCCAGCAACTGGCTGTCCTGATGCCTTATTCTTGATCGTTCCTGAAACAGTTCCCTTCGCTTTTTCCTGAAGTGTAAAGTTCGCTGTTGCTTCTCCGTCCTGTGCAATCGTTACTGATTTAGTTTGCGAGTGATAGCCATAGCTTTCAGCAATGACCGTAAATGTTCCTGCTGCATGTGTCATCTCAAAGCTTCCATTAGCCGGATTGGTGGTTACAGAACGACCGGATTCCACAACCGTTACTTGAGCCTGCATAGGTAATTGCATTGGAGCAGCCTTTTCAGTGGTTGCTTCCTTTTTCACCTCAGGCATCATCAGAGTGAACTTATCCGGATTGACCTTTTCCTTTTTAACAGAATCAGTTGCAGACTCCTCTTTTTCAGTAGTGACGTCCACCTCTGCTTTTTGTGGTGCAGCAAGTGGTGTATTCGATAGACGAACATCATCTAAATACCAGCCAAGTTTTGTTACACTGCCATCTGTTTTTAGGTTGAAGGCAATGTAAATTCTTTGGCCCGCATATTCACTTAAATCGACTTGACCGTCAATCCAACCATTTGACACATCATTGACACGAAGCTTTTGAACCCAGTTTACCGCATCTGTTGAAACATAAACATGGCCGAAATCATAGTTTCTCTCAAGTTCGTACCATTGCTTGAATTGCAGGTAGCTGCTTCCTTGCGGTAAATCAATTGGCGGCATCTGTAAGGAAGCATTTGCGTTGCTCGCATAGGCTCCGCCAAGATTGGTCGCATAGACTTTCTCACCAGAGAAGGCCTTGCTAGGGCCGCTCGTTGGCTTACCCCACTGCCATGAATCATTGGCCCCGTATGAAGACCATCCGCCCGGATTACTTTCAAAATCTTGCACATAACCGACTGTAATTCCCGGAAGCACGGTGATCCGATGTTCACTCACCGTTTCATTTCCACCAAAGTCAACTGCTTTCCATTTGTAATTGAATGCATTGCCTGAAATCTCTGCACCAGGAATATTCACGCGGTACGTTCCATTTTTATAATCCCCGCTAGTCCGTTCGGCAGCAACAGTCGTCCATGAACCATTTTGCTTTTGATATTGTAACGATACATTTGTTACACTAATATTGTCGGCAGCTGAAGCTTCTAACGTTAGCGGCATTCCTGCAAAAACCGTGGCAGGTTGGGAATGCGTTAACACCGGTGCTTCACTGTCGGTTCCATCTTTTGTTACTTGGCCTTTCAGTTTCCCTAAACCAGAAACAACAGAAGATACGGCATCAAATACATTCAATAATCCTGAGCCATAACCGTTATTTGGTGATGTTGGGTATTTGTTGTCTGTTAAAGGAATAGCTGATGTTTGTAAAATTCTTTCTAAATCATCAACCGTTAAACTTGCATTTGCTTGCTTTAGTAAGGCAACTGCCGCTGATACATGCGGACCAGCCATCGAGGTTCCATTCCAGCCGCCTTCATAGCTGCCGCCAGGGACGGAAGAACGGATATTGACACCAGGTGCTGCAATTTCTGGTTTGATTTCCCCATATGGAGATGGTCCAAGTAAGGAAAAGCTTCCAAGTTTGTTGTTAATATCGGTAGCTCCTGTCGCGAAGGATTCTGGATAGTTAGCAGGGTTGGCAACAGATCCAGGACCTCCAGGATTACTTAACGTTGTATTTCCAGCAGAGAATTCTGGGAAGATTTCTGCTGCTTTCCATGCCCGAACCATTGGACGGTACCACTCATCAAGTCCAGGACCTCCGCCCCATGAATTATTAATAACATCTGGTGCCTTATCAGGGTTTCCACCTGGGGCAATCATCCATTCGCCAGCTCTTAACAAATCTGCATCTGTACCGCCAGCTGCTGTGAATGCCTTTGCCGCAATCCACTTTGCACCTGGTGCGACACCGATGATATTGGAACCATTTGGCTCTGAACCAACCATCGTTCCTGTTGTATGTGTTCCATGCCCGTGGTCATCATATGGTGTAGTTTGACCACGAGTTGCATCAAACCAGCTATACGTATTATCCGCTTGACCTGTTGCTGGATTATAACCGCGATATTTTTCCTTTAATGCCGGATGATTCCATTGCACTCCGGTATCAATCGAACCAATGACAACCCCGCTGCCATCGATCCCCATTTCCCAAACTGCAGGGGCTCCTACACGATCAATATTCCATTCGATCGAATTGGTTCCTGCTGCCGGTTCTTGTACAGCTGTACCTGAGGATTTTTCCGGAACGAACAATTGTCTTGTTTCGTTCGGGAGGATTTTTTCAACCTCTAGAAATGCTGCTGCTTTTTCCATTACTTCTTGTGTTGCTGTAACCGCAATCGCATTCACGATATAGTAGGAATGAACATCCTTGGCCTTTCCAGCCTTCACTTGCTCTTCAAGAAACGCTAACACGTCAGACTGTGTTTCTTTTGCCGTTGCTTTTAACTCGGAAACAATTGTGTTTCGCTTTAATGATTTTGTTTTTGCAGGTGTCGCCTTCTGCTGCTTGGCTTTATCCTCAGCTGCCTTGGCAACTTTAGCTGAATCCACCTGCTCTTTCATTTTGATAAGAAAGGTAACTTTATCTTGATCAGCAAATTGCTTGTACAACGAATTCGTTACTTTTTGCTTTGGTGTTGGCAGCTCATCCTTGGCTGAAACACTTACTCCTTTTGTAGCAGCGTCAGCATTCATTTGCGGTTGCAAGAGCAACGGCAATACTAGAATGGCTGTAAGTAGAATCGATAACCATCGGCGTTGTTTTCTTTTCATCCTCTTACCCCCCTAAGTATTTTCCTTCATCAATGAATCTACTACCCTCCTTTCTCGTGCACACTATATGTCAATAACTAGGTGCTACTTTAAAAATAGCCCTTTAAAACTGGCTTTTGTGTCGAATCTCGTCATATAAATTAGAATATTCAGAAATTGATAGTTTAGTTGTTATTGGGAAAATTGGAAAATTAGTCCGAAGTAATGTCGACAGTGCTTGTTTCATATTTCAGCTATATCCTTTTTACTAGTTCCACCATCTTTTTCGAGGATAATATTCCATTTTTTTCTAAAAATAATTCAATGGTCCTAGTTTAATTGATACATAGAAATGGACAAATTTTCACATTCAGTAATTTAATAGTTTTATTTTCCCCACTTCCACATGAAATACGTAAATGCCATTCTACACGTTAATGAATGCCAGGGTAGTGACTAAAAGGACCGCTGTACGCGGCGGCGGAGAAAGCAGGGCATATAGTGACCAAAACAAACAACCGCAAGCCCCTACATTCATGTATGGGGTGAGGTTGTTTGTTTTTTTTAGAACAAATGTTCCTAAAATATTGGAATTAGTTTGGGGTTTTTGATATAATAGATATATGAAAAGTCTAATCCAGTATAAAAGCAATAATAACGTAGTATATTCCTGCAAATATCATGTAGTTTGGTGTCCTAAATATAGAAGAAGTGTCTTAATAAACAGAGTAGATGAAAGGCTTAAATCTATTATTTTTGAAGTTGCAGAAGAAACTCATTCTGAAGTGATTGAAATGGAAATCATGCCTGATCACGTTCATCTCCTTGTTGAATGCGATCCCCAGTTAGGAATTAATAAACTCATTAGAATGATGAAAGGAAGAAGTTCTCGGTACTTACGCAGTGAATTCCCGTGGTTAAAAAGTAGAATCCCTTCCCTTTGGACGAATAGCTATTTTGTTTCCACTGTAGGTGGCACTACACTTGAAGTGGTGAAACAGTACATAGAAAACCAAAAAGGAGTGTAATCCCATGGCAACATCAAAAGATAGAACCCCTTCTTTTGTGGCGACGATTCGATTGAAAACGAATTTGAAGGAAGAGAAACAGCTTTTGGTGTTGTCTGATTGTGCAAGGCTGCTATACAATGCCTGTCTTGGCGAATGTTTGAAAAGACTTAAGATGGTTCAAGGAACGGAATTATATAAGGAAACTTTCAACTATCAAAAACATCAGAAGCAGATGTAGAAAAACGCAGAGGTAATTTTAAATATCTCAATGAGACATTTGGATTTACGGATGCATCCATCCAATCCTTTGGGACAAAAACGAAAAATGATTCTAAATTTATTGCAGAACATTTAGGAACTCACGTATGCCAAAAAGTATCTACCCGAGCTTTTAAAGCCACTCAAAAATATGCATTTAAACGTGCCAAAAAGGTGAGGTTTAAACGGAAGGGTGAGTTTGTAACAGTAGAAGGGAAAAATAATAAAACATTTCTTACGTATTCAAATGGATATGTTTTCGTTGGTAAAAACCTTACATTGAAATGCTTATTAGATCCGAAAGATAAATGGATGCAGTATGCTTTAAAACAGAAAATAAAATTTTGCAGAATTATAAAAAAGGAGGTTAAAGGGAAAAACCGTTTTTATGCCCAATTAATTTTGGAAGGAAATCCATATCAGAAATATGAATTAGGAAAAGAGAATATAGGACTGGATATTGGCCCTTCTACGATTGCGATTGTTGGGGAATCGATAGCAGAATTAAAAGAGTTTTGCGAAGAAGTGGTTTTGATAGATAAAGATAAAAGAAGAATAAACCGCAAAATGGACAGGCAACGTAGAGCCAATAACCCTAGTAACTATCAAAACAATGGAACGGTAAAAAAAGGGAAAAAGAAATGGGTTTACTCCAATCGCTATCTCCATACTCGTTCAAAGCACCGAGAATTGGAGAGAAGGATCAAAGAAGTAAGAAAGCAGCTGCATGGACGAGACACGAACCAAATCTTACAACGCTCATCCTCTATACAAACAGAAAAATTGTCGTATAAAGCCTTTCAAAAAATGTTCGGGAAAAGTATTGCTAGAAAGGCACCAGGTATGTTTTTAAACAGCTTAAAAAGAAAAGTGAAATCTCGCGGCGGAGATTTCCGGGAATTTCCTACCTACTCCACGAAGTTATCTCAAACCTGTCACTGTGGAATGATAAAGAAAAAACCACTCAAAGAAAGATGGCATAAATGCGGGTGCGGGGTAGTTGCCCAACGTGACCTATATAGTGCATTTTTGGCTAGATATGTAACCAAATCTAATCGTGTAGATATCAAAAATGCAAAAATGGATTGGATTCAATTTTCCTTTGTTTTGGATAAGTGTGTTTCGAATTTGGAAAGAAGGAAACCAGAAAGAAAGCTCATTTCAACATTTGGTATATAAACCCTTTGAGATGGCAGGCTAAATCTCTCGGTGCAGACGTACCCCGAAACAGTCAATAAGTTGTGAGTGGTGAGGGAATCCGAGCCCATGTAAATAGTCCTGTTTCGATTATTTGCATTAGAACGATTTCGGCTGTTGAAGCCTTTTAGACCAAAGTAAAGTTCATTTTCTAGATTCATTCTGGAGATTGGAAGAGCCCAGGTTATTTAAAGGTGGAACCCCCTTCATTTATGGATGGGGAGAGCGTCAGTATTTTGCTACGTTTGAGGTAGAAAGTGGAGATAGGATAGAATTTGAGGTAATGGTTACTGAATATGGCATGCTTGTTGAAGGGGACAACGGACAGCTGGCCTTCCAAGGCACAAGATATCATGGCTTTATTAGGGCCAATAAAAACATCAGAATTCGTTAATTGAACTCATTTTAGCGACACCATTAAAAAGAGCTCCTTTTATTATTTTAGGAGCCCTTTTTCTTGATTTTTACCTGCAAAAAAACGGATATGTGCCATTTTGGCCAGGTTATCTGCCGTTTTTCGATTCTATGTGCCGTTTCATCCACAACACCCATTTTCATCTTTAAGCTAATCATTCACGATTTTTTTTCATACGCTTAAAAACAACATCGTACATATCGTTTCCATAATGTAACGATCTCTTCACACGAGAAATGGTTGCTGCACTCGCTCCGACTTCTTCTTCAATTTTATGATAAGTACTGTTATTATATAAAGATTTCGCTACTTTAAATCTTTGAAAGATTGTATTCAACTCCTTCACAGTGAATAAATCATCAAAGAATCTATAGCACTCCTCTTCCGTTTCTAATGTTAAAATTGCTTCAAAAAATTCATCTAAATCTTTTCCACGTAATTGATCTATTAGCATAAGCCTACCACCACTTTCATTAGAGTAGCCTGTACCGCACAAAATCCACTTCTTATGTCGAAGGATAAGAAAACTCTTCCACAATAGCATTCCACTTTATTCCATTAATTATTTCACAGAAAAATACGTTCACTCCGAAACAATGAATGGCAAATATATCAACCTAGAAATCTATTGTAATAAGAGCATAAAGTATTATATCACTATTTTAATATCATTAATCCCATCCTTATATTAATAATTAGTGGCGGATTTTCGTCTAAAATATGGACTATATCAGAATAATTTCATTAATACAAAAAGCTGGCATTCACCAGCTCTTTTATCCGTAATTTCTGTAAATTACCAATATTTAATGCTAACTAGCTTTTTTGTATTCTTCCACTTGTTTTTTGTCATTACCCATAAATCCTAAAGCAATATGAATGACCGGAACGATCAAACTAAAGATTGCGAACGGTAAATAGTGAAGCGTAGATACACCTAAAGTACCTGTGATAAACACACCACTCACTCCCCATGGAATTAATGGATTCACAGCAGCTCCGGCATTCGCTAAGATTCCAGATAGATTTTTCGGCTCTAAATGAATGGCCTCATATTGTGATTTAAATGCTTTTCCAGGCAAAATAACGGATAAATACTGCTCTCCTAAAAGAACATTGATCCCAATTGAGCTTAATGCCGTCATTAGCATCAAGTTTCCTTTCGCACTTACCACGCCCGAAATTCTTGAAATGAGCTTTTCAATAATTTTAATTTCTACTAATAATCCGCCTAATGCTAAAGCAAGAAGGATAAGAGAAACAGACCACATCATGCTTTGCATTCCACCACGAGTAAGCAATTGATCTACCGTCTTGACGCCTGTTTTGGAAACAAATCCATCCTGCATATAAGCAGCAATTTGGCTAAAGCTAGTATGCGGGTGGTAACAATAAATGATCCCAATGGTAACGGCGATACTAAGTAATAACGTCGGAATAGCTGGCACTTTTTTTATTGCACAGATAAATAATACTAATACTGGAATTAAGGTAAAAACTGAAATGGTGAAAGATGAATGAAGTGTTTGAACGAGTTCGTCGATTTTATTCCCTGCTGATCCTGACGCCCCGTGTCCCAAAATTGCGAAAAAAATAAGAGATATTATAAAAGCTGGAATAATGGTTCTCATCATGCTGCGAATATGGTCAAATAAATCTACTTCGGCAATAGCAGCTGCTAAGTTCGCTGTATCAGACAATGGGGAAATGTTATTCCCTAAAAAGGCACCTGAAATAATGGCACCTGCAGTCATTGCTGGGTTAAAGCCCATCATTTGTCCCATTCCTAATAAGGCAATACCCACAGTGGAAATGGTTGTAAAGGAGCTGCCCACTGTTATCCCTACCAATGTACAGATGACAAAAACAGAAGGTAAAAAGAATTTGGCAGACAAAACTTTAAATCCGTAGATCATAATGGTTGGAATGGTTCCTGCTGCAATCCATACACTAATTAAAATCCCGATTAACATAAATATGATGATCGGAATTAAACCCGGTGTAATTCCATTTTGAATGCCATCATGAATGGTCTCCCAAGAAAAACCTTTCAATTTTGCAAATAACACAACCAATCCGATGGCAATTAAAATCGGCACTTGAGGAGGTACACCTAAGGCTATGATGCAGGTTCCTATAATGGCTAATAAAACGACTAAAAGAAAGATACTTTCTTTTAGAGTGACCTCTTTTTTCATTTTAATAAGCTCCTTATGAGTCAAATGTTATAGAATTCTACCTTTCTATATTTGTGAACGATTGAGCAATTAACATCTGAACTCTATAGTAGACAAACTATTAAAGATAGATAGAGGGCATAAACAATGCTTTGGATAGTATAATGAATACTTTCAACTTGTTCCAGCGGATGTTTATGCCCTACTTTATTCACCTAGCTATTAAACGATTAACGTACTGCAACCTCAACTTTTGCATTTACTTCCATTTCACTGTAGATTCTTTCTAATTTAGATTGCATGGCTTTTTCGATCTCACAAGCATATTCTTCAAATACATCTTTATCATGAGCGTATGGAGATAGCGCACTAGCACGTAGTACCGTAACTTTGCCTTCGCGATCCCATTCTCTTTCGCTAAATCCAAGACTCTTCACAAATGGAAGTGGGCTGTTGCCATAGTCTGGAATAGCGAAGTCAGTATGAGAAGTAATAAACTCATTATCGTACAAGCCGCCTTTCACATAAGAAGCCTGATCGAAAAAGTCATGGTTTAATTTGTTCATTTTTTCTAAATCGGTATTGCCTACTTCATTGAATACATAGTCAACCATATTGAAATCTGGTCTTGTTAATGGATACAGACGGATTGTTTTATCGCCCACTTTGAATTCTTTTCCATATAAGAAGTGGTAGAAACGATAAGCTCCTTCAATACTTGCACCGATTAATTTACCATAACCAGTTACATTTAGCGGTAATACTTTATGGGCTGTCCAAACAGCTGCTGCGGTAGCACCTGCTTTAGATCCTTCTAACATATAAGCACCTAATAAAGCCGGAATATCTGCACCTTTTTCAAATACATAGGTTGCAAAGTACGAAATGGCATCGCGCATTCTAATATCTTTGATGACAATTCCACCTGCAGAGTAAGGGATATATCCCATTTTGTGTGGGTCAATGGTAATTGTTTCAGCTTGATTCATTGCTTTAAAAGAATCATAGATTTCTTTTGTTAACCATTCACATGGCTCAGAGAAGATGTTGTGTTTAGCATATACTTCATCGATTTTTTCCCATTCGATAAATTCGTTATTTTCATCTAAGAAAATAGCACGAGCATAACCACCATAAGCAGCATCTACGTGAATGTAGAAATAGATGCCTTCTTTCGCTAATTTTTCACGAAGTTCTACCATTTTATCAATACGGTCTACTTGACCTTCTTCCGTTGTACCAATAACGCCAACTACACCTAGAACAGGAATTTGTTGTGCTGCCAATTCACGAATTTTCGCTTCTAATTTGTCAATGTCCATGCGATAGTTGTCATCAACATCGATTTGTTCTACACAGTCAAGACCAACACCAATAATATCAGCCGCTTTTAACCAAGAATAGTGTTTAGTTTGTGGGATTAACCATTTCCCTAATTTTTGTAGTTGTTTACCACTACGTGCAGAATGAGCTTTAATTTCATCCATTTTTTCAGGAATTTGATCGAGAATATCTAGAATTTCTGCTGTAGGCATATTCAGTAATTCCCATTCAGATTTACCTGCAACATATTCAGGAGCTACTTCTTTAATCGCAAGTGGTAATGATTTAATGTTACGTGCATACCATAGGCCCTCTAAGTTCGCAATGGAACCATCTGCGCAAATATGACCCCAGCTTTTCCCTTTTACATAGCTCATAAGTGTAGCAAATTCATGTCCCACTTCTTCTTCCATTTGAGAAGTACCTGGTGAAGATTCATATGCTACGTTATTACCATTCCATAACATGGCTGCTGAATAAGCGATGATCGCAGGCATTAAAGTTTCAGAGTTCATATGTCCCCAGAAACGACCAGCAGAATGCCAAGGTAGTGAGTTCGCACGTAGTTTAGAAGATAATAGATTGAACACACTGCGCATATGATCAGCCGTTTCTTGGAAACTTTTAGAGCTTTTGTCTTGAGGTGTAATCACAGGTAAGTCTTGTGGCATATAGTTTTGTCTCCAACCAACATGCTCATCGACCATTTTTAATAATAATTCTTTAAATAAATCTGTATTTTCCCCTTTAACTCCTAAGAATAATGCTTTTAAATTAATATCTGGCATTTCGTATCTCATTTTCAATTCCTCCATTACTTCATTAATTTTTATTCATTAATTCGCTTGTTTTAAATATTCCACTTCGTGATCTTCTTTCTTCCATTCTGGTTTCTTACATTTGTTAATGATCAGAGCGATTCCAATCATAACGACTGTAGCGATCACTTGGAATGCTACGTAACCTGTATACTGACTTGGTTTTAAAATGGATGGTGGAATCAAACTTACAATAATCGTAAGGACGATACCTGCCATAGAGAAAAGAGAGACAAACCACATTAATCCATTTCCCTTACTACCTAATCTAAATGGTCTCTTAATATTAGGCATGTTATAGCGTAAGCGAATGGCTGAAATAGCAATTAAAGCATATACGATACAATATAGAATCGTTGTCGTAATGGTAATAATCAGGAATGCACTATTAATATCTGGAACGACTACATATAAGAAAGATACTAACGAAATAACAATGGCTTGAATCATGACAAACGTAATCGGGATGTCTTTCTTGGTTCTCTTTTGGAAGAACTTTGGTAGATTCCCTTCGTCTGCTACTTTAATCATAGATTTACTTGGTCCAAGTACCCATGCACTAAGCTGCACTAAAACACCAATTAAGATCATTAAAGAAATGATGTTTACAAAGATCGTTGGAATTCCTAAGTCTTGACAGAAAATCATGTATGGTTGTGTAATATTAGCTAACTCTAGCTTACCTTTCGGAACTGCGTTAGAAACGGTTAAACCAGCAATAATATTAAAGATGACTAACAAAATAACAGAAGAGATAACCGCGATTGGATAGTTACGTTTAGGATTTTTAATATTATTGGCATGTACAGATGAAATCTCTACGCCTGCAAAAATAAAGATAATCCCTGATAAATACGTAATGCTTCCTAAGTCTTTAAAATTGGGTACTAAATCACTTGGCTTAAAATGTCCTAAGTAACTGTTTGGCTGAATTCCATTTTTGATCATGTGAATAAGACCTAAACCAACGAGAAGAACAAATGGAATATATACACCTATTACAGCGCCCCAGTTACCAGCGATTTTTACCATATCAAACTTGAGGTTTAATAACGTTACACCCCAGTATGAAATTAAGATGACTGCAAAAATAAAGTAGTTGTTTGAAGATAATTCCGGTTTATTAATAACGTAGCCTAGTAGGACACCAACAGTTGATGAAACCATTACCATCCCAAAAAACATTTGAACCCATAATAACCACGAGGTAACAAATCCCCATTTATCACCTAATGCATTTTTAACCCAAACCTGAGGCCCACCCTCTTCAGAAAATCCTGTCGAAAGCTCAGCCGACATTAACGCAATCGGTAACGCAAATACAACCGCAGCAATTAGCATATAGAAGATTTGCGTCCACCCTGTAATAGCAAGTGTTGGTACACTACGTACAGTACCAAAGAATGCCATGGTAATTCCAATTAACCCAAATAGCGTTAATTTGTTTGTCTTAGCCATAACAATATCCTTCTCTCCCGTATTTAATTTTTATAGAATAATAAACTGATTGAATACGCTAATTTCCAATGGAATAGCTCACTTTAAAAATTAGGGTATGAAAACATGTTAGCTGATACGAAGTTTGTAGATCTGATAGAATCATCCCTTTCTTCAAACAATGCTGTTATTTTGTAGAATACATCCAAAAACAACATGAATAATATTCATAAAATAAACATTTGTTTTGTTGAAAATCCATTATTAAAACTAGGATCCCTACTTGTGAGGCGCTTCACATTTCAACTTACGACGTCAGTCTACTCCTGTATTTTTGTTTTGTCAACATCACAAAAACCATTGATTTAATAGCATTTGTTACAAAAAATCAAAAACTTATTATTCAAAACTTTAAAGGTTTTATGCTTTTATCAATTGAAGCATAAAAGCTTTTACTTTAAAAAGTTAGATTAAAAATTATTAATATTAATGAATAATAATACAAAATTAACATAGTTGCGCTTTCCTATTTTTGGTTTTTATTCATATGGTTGATACACCCCTTATGGGACTTTTCATTCGATATATCAGTACCTTCAGGTTTTTGTTCCTACTGCCCAAAAGTCGCAGGATTAATAAGTACAGCTAAATCCATAAAAAAAGGAAGAGTGGACTTTCTCCACTCTTCCTTCAAAAAATACCTAACCAATATTTGGATTGTTATACTAAAAAAGTAATTTTTCCTCTTCTCTTACACCTGGATGCCAGTCTAACATATGGAAAAACGCTTGATTGGCAATGGGATCATTTATACAAAATTCATCCACGTCTAAACGAAGTTTATTATCATTTCCCAAGTGCTCAGTTACATTTTTTAACAATTTGCTATATCCGATTAAACGTCTAGGTGTAATGATTGGACTTTCCCGAAAAGGAATTTCACTTTCTTGTTCACGAAAGTTTAACAATTTTTCTTGGATATTTTCACGTTCAGCATCTCTTCCGTTCACTACTTTCACTTTAACAAACAAACCATTTCCGATCCCAACTGCTCGACTCCACAAAGAGATCCAGTTATCATATTTGATATAGTATCTCCCTTGATAGTAACTTTTGATCATTGGAAGTAAAATGTGAATTCTCGGATGGTACCTATCGCCTTTTTTCACAATATCCAGCATCCTAAAATAACCGAGACTGGCTTGTTGAATAGACTTATACTTAAACAACCGATTGAAGCCAATTAACATCTTGTCTAAGATCTGATTAATCTGTTCCATGGTTATATTTTCCAAGCCCAAATCGACCAATAACCAATTCACTTGCTGCTTTTTATTTACTTCTGTTATCACTTGGTGATTTAAGTATGCTAATTCCACTGCTCGTTCCCATGATAGAAGCATAATTAATCCTTCACTTCCACTTCATAACGCTACGTTTTTACAGAGTTTTATTCTCCTAATTTTACTAGGCTGTAATTCTTTTTACCTTTACGGATAATGATAAATCTTCCATCGAATGAATTTTCTACTGTAACATCCGTATTCACATCTGTTACTTTGTCTCCGTTCATCGAAATGGCTCCGCTATTAATATCTTCTCTTGCTTGGCGTTTAGAAGGCTCAATTCCTAATTCCACTAACCAATCGACAATATTTTTTGATTCCTTTGAAGCATGGAAAGTCGGCATGTTTTTAAAGCCTTGTTCAATTTCATCTGCTGTTAATGCTTTAACATCCCCGCTAAATAGTGCCTCTGTAATTTTTAATGCTTGATGCAGTGCATGCTCACCATGAACAAATTTCGTCATTTCTTCTGCTAACACTTTTTGTGCTTCACGTTTATGTGGCTCTGTTTGAACCTTCACTGCTAATTCGTCAATTCGATCCTTTGTTAAGAAGGTGAAGAATTTCAAGTATCTGATGACATCGCGATCATCTGTGTTCACCCAGAACTGGAAGAATTCAAATGGTGTAGTTTTCTTAGGATCTAACCAGATAGCTCCTCCTGCTGTTTTACCAAACTTCGTACCATCTGCTTTTAATAGCAATGGAATCGTTAATCCAAAGACTTTTGCTTCTGGTCCTTCTTTTCTACGAATAAGGTCGATACCACTTGTAATATTTCCCCATTGGTCACTACCACCAATTTGCAGGCGTACGCCTTCTTCTTTGTATAAGTGATGGAAATCCATTGATTGTAAAATCTGGTATGAGAATTCTGTAAATGAAATCCCTGTATCTAAACGACTAGCTACAATATCTTTCGCTAACATATTATTGACGCTAAAGTGTTTCCCGTAATCGCGTAAAAAGTCAATAATGTTTACTTGATGTGTCCAATCGTAGTTATTTACCATTTTCACGCTGCTTTTTCCGCCAAAGTCAAATAGCTTTTGCATTTGTGCGGTTAAAGCATCAACATTATCCTGTACTTGTTCTAGTGTTTGAAGTGTTCTTTCTGTTTGACGTCCACTTGGATCACCGATTGTTCCTGTAGCCCCTCCAATTAAAATAACTGGATGATGTCCAGCTAGTTGGAAACGCTTCATCATCATAAATGGAATTAAATGTCCAATATGCATACTGTCGCCAGTTGGATCTACGCCGCAGTACAAAGAGATCTCTTGCTCTTCTACTAGCTTACGTAATTCTTCTGCATCCGTTTGTTGGTTAATCGCATCGCGCCATTCCAATTCATCAATGATGTTCATGTCTTTCCAGCTCCTCTAATTTGTAAGTTTTTCTCACCTTAAATAGGTAAGAATATAAAAAAAAATCGCCCCTTATCTACAGTTGTAGACGAAGGGACGATTTTTTAATCGCGTTACCACCCAAATTGCACAAATAGGACGATGCCTATTCATACCACTCTTAGCAATAGTATCGATTGCCAATCCGCTTAGCATTACCTAAGTTACTCCAGAGTGTAATTCACAGGTTTGTTTGTGCTAGGTTTCATCAACCCCTAGCTTTCTCGATAACAGTGACAACCTGCTACTGGGCTCTTTCAATGTATTTGATATATTAGATTGTAGCAATTATAGTAAATTAAAATTACATTGTCAACGTCTATACATAAACATTATAAAAGTTTTAAAAATGTTCACATTTTGATTCTTACTTTTCATTGTCTGAAAAGTTCGGTACCCACAATCATAAAAACCTAAATTAAAATATAGGGAGACCGGATTCACAGTGAATCCGGCCTCAAAAATGATATAAGTAAAAAGATTGGTACACGACAATAAGGAGTGGAATGGTCTCATCCTATTTCTTCATCCGGGCTTTTCTTTTTCTAGTGGAAAATAAATAGGTAAGCAGCAAGGCGATGAATGCCCCGAAGCCATCAATTAATACATCCTTAAAAGAAGCAGTTCTGCTCGGTACTAACGACTGATGCCATTCATCTGTCATTGCATACAGAAAGGTAAAAAACCAGGAAAGGAGATAGGGATATCGAAAGTTCCTAAGCACCTGAAAAAATAAAAAGGCAAGAATTCCAAACGCCGTGAGATGAGCAGCCTTTCGAATGATAAAATTTAGCACATCTATAAATACCCACCCTGCATTAGGTGAATGAATCACGTCATGTTCAAAAGCAAACAACTTAAAGATGACTCCAGCTGTACTTTCCCCTGTAAAATATGGCAGCTGAGTGAAGAAAAAGATAACAGCCATCCATATAATTAACGCGAACACCCAGAATCTTTTTGATTTTGCCATCCAATCCTCCTCGAATTACATTCTGATTTGAAAAATATACCTTTTCTAATCAAGATTATTTTCTTCAGCATACCACAAACAGAGGATGTATCAGTAATAACTTGAATCCATTGAATAGACGATGTGTTTAGGCATCAGGGCCCATAACGGTTGCTAGTTTAATAGAATCCACTTCAATCATGAGGAGGCCCTCTGCTGAAAATAACATGCCATATTTACCGTTTCGACAAAAACTACAATGATTTTGGGCGTGACTACCACAAGGTTATGATAAACTCTGACCAAATTCCCTTTTAATAGGGGAATGAATGTCACTAGGAATCTTTAGGAAAGACTGACCATTTGTTTCCATCTTGAATGATCCTGCATCCCGGATACTGTTTCTGTAATCTTCTAAGTATCGTATTGTCTATCATTTCACTTTCAGTCAGTGCTTCCTCTTTTCTTTTCACTCGTTCCTCCCCAACCACTTCCAAAAAACCCATGGAGGGAATATAAACAAGGCTTTTCTTTGCTCCGACCTGCATCATTACCAACTCCTCTGTACCCATACTAGTTAGCCAAAGAAATGAAATATCCTTGTGACAAATTTAGGAATAATATCGATAATGAACATGCGCTATCCCTCATCGAGGCTAGGCACGAGATAAAGGCTCAAACTTTTTTCCCTTGTCTTTTAAAAATACCTGAGCCGCCGTCTCGCTTATACACTATATTCACTTAAAATTTAGCCGAACCCCCTGCTAAAAAACAGAAGGAAAAAATGTTAAAAAATAGAATATAATTATAGTAAGTATACACTTATCCAATTGGTGTACGCTTCCTAATAAATTTTTTAGAAAGAGGAGCAATCTTTATGAAAATTCCTTGGCTTCCCGTGCTTATTTTATTGATGGGCATAATCTACATTTTCATGATTCCTGATAGCCCATTTTCTGTTAAGATTCTCTTCAAACTTATCCCTATGTTGTTGATTATTAGTTACGCTTACTTACAATTTCCCGCAAAAAAGTCAATTCCCCCTTGGATTATCTTACTCGGATTGTTTTTCTGTATGCTGGGTGATGGCCTGATTCGTTGGTTTGTAGTTGGTTTAAGCGCCTTTCTCATCGGCCATCTCTTTTATATGACAGCTTTTCTGTGTAAATGGAAATTTTCCAAGTCTCGCTTGGCTATGATTTTACCACTTGGTTTATACGCTTTTCTGATCGGCAGAGAGATTATTGCTGCATTGCATCAAGAAGGAAACAATGCCCTCATTCTTCCTGTTCTCATTTACGTCATCGCGATTTCTTTAATGGCTTGGGCCGCTATCATGACTGGTAACAAGTGGGCAATAATTGGAAGCATTTTGTTTGTTGTGTCCGACTCGATTTTATCCTGGAATATGTTTGTTTCCAATATAGCCTTTGCTGGTCCGCTCATAATGATAACCTATTACAGCGCACAATTTCTTATTGCCCGCAGCCTTCGAGCATTCGCGCCGGATACCAGTAAGACAATCATAAGAACAAATGTCCATTTGTAAAAAGAAAGTCAGCAAGTGGGAAAGCAACGATGTTTTACCGAATGGAATCAATTATTTCAATTAGCTAGGTAGGAGGAAAAATGATGAAAACTGTTTATGATTTTGATGTAAAGATGACCAATGGCGAGGAGAAATCATTACAAGACTTCGAGGGTAAGCCCTTAATAATTGTCAATACAGCCAGCAAATGCGGTTTTACTCCTCAATTTAAGGGACTTCAGAAATTATATGATAAATACAAGGATCGTGGATTGATGATATTAGGGTTCCCATGTGCCCAATTCAACAATCAAGAATTTAATCAAATAGAAAAAACGACTCAGTTTT
The DNA here is from genome assembly GCF_031988165.1 of Neobacillus sp. Taxonomy (NCBI): domain Bacteria; kingdom Bacillati; phylum Bacillota; class Bacilli; order Caryophanales; family Bacillaceae; genus Neobacillus; species Neobacillus sp. The sequence continues at coordinate 55,788 of NZ_DALZYO010000004.1, read as the reverse complement.
GCCAGGTTAATTACGGTGTAACCTTCCCCATCTTTGCAAAAGTTGAGGTAAATGGCCACAATGCAGAGCCCTTATTTACATTTTTAAAAGAAAAGAAAGGCGGTCTCCTATCCAATAATATCAAATGGAATTTCACAAAATTTCTTATCGACCGTAATGGTCAAGTTGTTGAACGCTATGCACCAACAACAGATCCACGCAATATTGAATATGATTTAGTAAAATTATTGTAATCACTAAGATGATGCTTTGAAAAAAAATTCAGTGTTATTATTTTGATTCGGGTCAGTGAGGTTTGACCCCTACCATAAATCAATCAATGGAGGGCTCGTACATTTACCGTGCGAGCCCCTTTTTTCTCTTTTCGGTCAATGAAGAGCCCGTTCATTTACCGCTTGAGCCTCATTTTTCTCTTTTCGGTCAATGAAGAGCCCGTTCATTTACCACTTGAGCCTCATTTTTCTCTTTTCGGTCAATGGAAAGCCCGTTCATGAACCAAGCCAGTCTCATTTTTCCCTATTAGGTCACTTAAAGCCCTATTCTTTGCACCAAAAAAGCCACCTAATCACCTTGAGTGTGAGGCTGCCTCTATGGAAAACCCAACACTTGCATTATTAAAACAAATCCTATAGTATAATCAATATTTTATATAAGCATTTAATGAATTCAAAGGGGTTGTAAATCTATATGGAAAGTACACGTTCTGTATGCTTTCCAATCAAAGAAAGAGGCAATCATATGGAGACTGAATTCATCATCAACGAGATGTGTCCCAACGATTGGGAACAAGTTAAATCTATTTATCTCGAAGGAATAAATACTGGAAATGCCACATTTCAAAACGAAGCACCATCTTGGGAAGACTGGAATAATAACCATCTCTCGGAATGTAGATTCGTAGCTCGTTTAAAGGGAAGTGTGATAGGATGGACAGCGTTGACTCCTATTTCTAGTAGATGTGTATATTCTGGCGTGGCAGAAGTAAGCGTGTATGTTAGTGATAACGCAAGAGGGTTAGGAGTTGGCAGTGAATTATTAAAAGCTTTAATTGAAAAAAGTGAACAACAAGGCTATTGGACCTTACAATCAGGAATCTTTCCAGAAAACATTCCTAGTCTAAAATTACATCATAAATTTGGTTTTCGCGAAGTCGGCCGTAGAGAACATATTGGAAAGATGAACGGAGTTTGGCGCGATGTCTTATTGCTAGAAAGAAGAAGTAAAATAGTAGGAATTGATTAAATGTATTGTCCGTGTCCATTAGATTACTATTGTTCAGGTGACAGCAAATCTGTCACCTCTGAACAATATGAACCCTAGATAAGAGAAATTCCAATATAAATAGCAGTTCCCCACATAATACATGCCGAAATTTTATTTACTATTTCTAAGAAACCTCCTGATTGATCCATTTTTCCTGTTATCCTGCCAGCCATTCCTAATCCAGTAAACCACATCCACGAAACCAATATACAAACAGCAGTAAAGGCGATTTTTTCGACTCCAGCATATTTTAAAGAACTTGTGCCAATCACCCCAACAGTATCGAGAATCGCATGTGGATTGAGTAATGAAACAGACATGGCAAAAGCAATTTGTTTTCCAGGTGTAAACAAAACACTTTGTTCCTGGTTAACCGTAGAAGATTTACTCCTCCAAGTAACAAAGCCCATATAAACTAAAAAGAAAATACCGGCAACAAATAAAGCTGTTTTGATCCAATAGGATCCAAGAACCACAACCGACACACCTAAGACTGCTAATGTTATCAGCAATGTGTCACAAATGGATGCAGTAATGATAACGGGCAATGCCCTCACAAATTTGGGCTGAATCGCACCTTGATTGAACACAAAAATATTTTGTACTCCTAAAGGAAGGATTAAGCCAAGGGCTAAAATAAAACCATGAAATATTGCTTCTACCATGTTTCTCCCCCTCGTATATCACCTAGTAGTCACAATGTTAAGCGAAATATTGATCTGACTCAACCTACCACAAGTCATTTTTATGTTACTTTTTAGATTCATTCCACCTCTTACCATCTCTTTATCAGTGAATCTTAGGGTTCTATCAGCGGATTTTTTTCTATCAACTAATATAAGAAAGAAACAATCTTTTAGAATTGAGCTTGATGTAAATGATCCTAACCCTTTAATAATCGAGATAAACAAAAATCCCCTTGCCTACCTCTGTAGACAAGGGGATTTTTAAAGTTGTACTACTGAAAAATATGAAGAACACTGCCTTTTATTGTTTCAATGCAATCCAGACACTCTTTACTTCTGTGTAATTGTTCAATGCATAGGACCCCATTTCTCGTCCGATTCCAGATTGTTTATAGCCTCCAAATGGTGATGCTGCATCAAAGGCATTGTAGCAGTTTACCCAAACCGTACCGGCACGAAGACGATTCGCAATATAATGGGCTTTTGACACATCTTGTGTCCATACACCAGCAGCCAGTCCATAATTCGTCTGATTAGCACGATCAATCAATTCATCCAAATCCTCATATGGCAGTGCTGAAATAACAGGGCCAAAAATTTCTTCTTTGGCAATGGTCATTTCGTCACGAACATCGGCAAAAATGGTTGGGGACACGTAATAGCCTTGCTCAAATGGATTCTCACCGCCAACTAACAATTCGGCTCCTTCATTTACCCCTTTTTCAATATAGCTAAGAACGCGGTTTTGCTGCTCAATCGAAACTAGTGGGCCAATTTCCGTGTCCGCATGCAAACCGGCACCTTGCTTAATTTTTTGTGCATGGCTTACCATATCGGCAACGACATTGTCGAATTGCTTCTTCTGGATAAAGACCCTTGAACCAGCACAGCAAACCTGCCCTTGATTAAACATGACTCCGTTTAATGCGCCTGGAATGGCTTGGGTGAGGTCGGCATCCGGGAGAATGATATTCGGCGACTTGCCACCAAGCTCCAGTGTAACTCGTTTCAGGGTTTTAGCTGCCTTTTCCATAATCAGCTTCCCGACTTCTGTGGAGCCGGTGAAAGCAATTTTATCAACAAGCGGATGATCGACCAGCGGCTGACCAGCTGTTTCACCATAGCCAGGGACAATATTAATGACCCCAGGCGGGAATCCTGCTTCTTCTATTAATTCTGCTAGGAACAATGCGGATAGAGGCGTTTGTTCCGCGGGCTTCAATACAACCGTACAGCCAGTTGCTAGCGCTGCACCTAGTTTCCACATCGCCATTAACAACGGGAAGTTCCAAGGAATAATTTGTCCGACAACCCCAACAGCTTCATGGCGAGTATAATTGAAGAATGGTCCATTTACAGGTATCGTCTGACCAACAATTTTGGTCGCCCACCCCGCATAGTAGCGCATATGCTCGATTGCAAGTGGAACATCTGCTGCCGTTGTTTCACGAATCGGCTTTCCGTTATCTAACGTTTCTAATTGGGCAAGCTCCTCTTTATGCTGTTCCATTAAATCTGCTAATTTGTACATAAGTCGGCTGCGCTCAGCTGTGCCCATTTTCGACCATGACCCCTCGTCAAAGGCTTTTCTTGCAGCTTTTACAGCACGATCAATATCCGCTGTTTCAGCTTCATAGACAGCGGCAAGCACTTCACCAGTTGCTGGGTTATACGTATCAAAAGTTTTTTGAGAGAGACTTTCAACAAATTGACCATCAATGTACAGCTTCTTTTTCCCCAGTAAAAACTTTTCTACCTTTTCTTTTAGACTGACTGTTACTTGACTCAAATGTTATTCCTCCCTTTGTTTATGTACTTCTTAAACGGAATTGATAGCGTTTTCAATTCCACTTTCAATCTTATCATTACCAAAAACTAGTATTCAACTAAAAGATATCCAAATATTCAAATAATTAACGACACCATTTTTAGACATTTCTCTACTAGCTCGAATCTCTCTGCTTAAAGTAATAATTCGGCAATAATATACCTGGTTTCGTAGGACGAAGAAGATGAATAAATTTTTCACCAAACATAAGTTCATTTATCATATTTTAACTCTTGAAAAAAACAAAAAAATACGCCCTAACTCACGACTAAAGTCACGAGTGTGCGGGCGCCAATCACTAACTGTTCTGGCAGTTTAAGAATCAGGTGAAATTAGGAAATACCATCAAATAAATATGCTCCCGAAATGGGCTTACTTGATTTTGTCGATTTGTGTATTTACTCCCGTAATCGCATGGACGACCTCGACCACCTCTCGGCTTTGTGTCTCCATGCTGACATTCAACTCTTTCGTTTGTTGAAGAACATTCTCTACTTCTAGTTTTATTTCCTGACCATATTCGGCTTGTTTATTGGTCGCTATCGTCATTTGTTGAACCATTTCCTTAATACTCTTGATATTTCTGACAATTTCTTCTGAAGTAAGTACCTGTTCTTTAGTTGCGATTGTGACAGAGTTGGACTGGTTTGTAACATTTTCAACGGCCACTACGATTGCATTCCCTTCCTTTGCTTGTTCAGTAGTAGCAATAGAAATTTGTTGGACCTGCTCTTTTATATTCATAATCCCTTTTACGATTTCCCCTGCAGTGACGGATTGCTCTTTAGTGGAATAAGTCATTTCGGATGCTCGTTTTGCAACATTCTCCACCGCTAGTGTAATAGATTTGCTATTCTTTGTTTGATTTTCTGTCGCCCTCGCCACTTGGTTCATTTCCTCTGTTACTTGTGCAATACCATCAGTAATTTTCGTGATAGCTTGTTTCGTTTTCATCGCCAATTGATTCCCAATTTCAACTTTGTTAGCCTCTTCTTGAATGGAGGTAACAGCCACCGCTGTTTCAGCTTGAATTCCGTTAATGAGGACAGCAATTTCTTTTGTGGCTTGCGCAGAACGTTCTGCAAGTTTTCGAACTTCATCTGCCACTACGGCAAATCCCTTTCCATGATCACCTGCACGTGCTGCTTCAATCGCGGCATTAAGTGCTAACAAATTGGTTTGATCTGCAATCTCATCAATGACCTCGATAATGCTGCCGATTTCTTCCGAACGCTTCCCAAGTCTTACCATTACATCGCTTGTTTGGATAATCACCTGAGAAATCTCTTTCATTCCATTCAATGTTTCATTGAGAGAATTCGTTCCTTCAAGGGCATCATGTTTCACAGAGTTGCTAAGTTGGTTGACTGTTTGCGCGCTGTCCGCCACTTGCTTAATGGAAACAATCATTTCATCAACCGTATGAGAAGCTTGGTTTGCCTCCACCGTCAAGTCATCTGAATGTTCACTAACACCCTTTATCGATTTGCTCATTTCTTCAATTGCGGCAGAGATTTGTTCCACACCTCCACCGGCATAATTTACGTTTGCAGCAACTTGTTCGATAGAGGCCATCATTTCTTGAATCGCGGAAGAGGTTTCCTCTGTGGAAGCAGATAAATGATTGGCACTTCCTGCAACCAGATTAACAGAAGTGCTCATTTGTTCCACGGCAGCAGAAATTTCATCAACACTAAAAGCTGTTACCTTGGTATTCCCTGCCACTTGCTGAATGGAAGTAACCAACTCGCTTACCGAATGGTTTGCTTTGTTCATAGAAATATCTAATTCTCCTGAACTGAATACCGTTTGATCAATTGACTTTTTAATCTCAGCAATAGAATGTGTGGTGGTATCAACATTTTGTACTACCCCAGAAACAGACCTTCTAATGAGTCTCGTAATTAGAAAGGCTACTAATATACTGAAAAAGGATACAATAACAGATACAATCATCATTTGTTTGATGGCATTAGAAGAATTCTTCTCTGCATCCACGATGATCGATTCCGTGTCCTTTTGGATCCCCTTTTGAAGTTGATCGAGAGATAGGTTGGTTTTTTCTCCAAGAGGTGTTAATACTTCCATCTGTTTATGAAGCGCACCGTAATTCCCGGTTAACGAATTGGAAATGAATGCGGGAATAGCAGCTGTGTATTCCTTAAAGTTAGTATTGAAGTTTGCTAATAATTTTTTATCTTCAGGTTGATTTACGTACTTTTCCATTTCTGCTATATGTATTCTGATCTTTTTGATATCATTATGTACATTTTTTGCCATTTTTGTTTTATCTTCAACATTATGTTCAAAGGCATGCTTGGTAGTATAAAGACTTATTCTGGTAACTTCTTCTTTTAAGTTTCCGATTAATTCACCCGCAGGCACTTTAGACGTTCCTAAAATGTGCAAATGAGAATTTAGTTGGTTTATGTTTTGATAGGAAACAAACGTGATAGATGCGAAGAATAAAATGATAATGAGATAACTTCCCCACAGTTTCATCCCGATAGATACTTTCAAATAACCAGCGCTAAGTGCTTTTCGCCACTTTCCTGATGTTTTCTTCTTAGACCACATGTTTTTCCTTCTCTCTTTTATAATATATAATAAAAATATACACCTTTTGACCTAGTGGATTTCTTTATTTAAATAAAATTTACAAGAGATTAACATTAAGGAAATATAATAATTGTTGTTAAAGCCGTTAAAGATTATGCTGATCATATAAGAGAGATGATCAAAGCCTACGGTAACTTTTCTGAATATATTCAAGAACTTCACTGCTTTAAACTTTAGCTGAGTGGGGGTCTGTTACCTAGGACATTGTATTATAGGAGGTTTTTTTTTGAATAACGAAATACGGAAAGAAGCAGAAGAGTTTATTCGCACTTGTTATAGCGAATTAAATAAAACTGATCAAGAACTAGAATGCAGGCTCAAACAGATTAACAAGGAGTTCCAAAACCAAGGCTATTATGAACATACAGGCGAGGAACTAGAATATGGGGCAAAATTGGCCTGGCGCAATAGTAATCGTTGTATCGGAAGATTATTTTGGGAACAATTACATGTCATCGATAAGAGACAGATAACGACAGAGGATGAGGTGATCGAGGCTTTATTTGAGCACATAAAGAATGCAACGAATAAAGGTCGTATCCGTCCTACAATCACTATTTTCCCACCAAAAATAGCTAATAAAAAGGTCCGGATATGGAATCATCAATTAATTCGCTACGCAGGTTACCAGACTGAACAAGGTGTTTTAGGGGATCCCCAATCCATAGCTTTTACAGAAACTTGTATTCAACTAGGTTGGGAACCGAAGTTCGGTAAATTTGATGTTTTACCCTTAGTTATCCAAATGAATGACAATCGTCCACGATTAGTTGAAATTCCAGATAACCTTCTTCTTGAAGTTTCCATTCGCCATCCTCATTACGAGTGGTTCGAAGACTTACAACTTAAATGGTATGCCGTACCCTTTATCTCGGAGATGATGCTTGAAATTGGTGGCATTCATTATACGGCAGCTCCCTTTAATGGTTGGTACATGGGCACTGAGATCGGTGCACGAAATTTGGCTGATGAATCGCGTTACAATATGCTTCCTCAGATCGCCTCTTTAATGGGCTTGGATGTAAGAAGTAATCTTTCGTTATGGAAGGACAGGGCCTTACTAGAATTAAATACAGCTGTCTTGCATTCTTATAAAGAAGACGGGGTTAGTATTGTTGACCACCATACAGCGGCACAACAGTTTAAAAAATTTGAAGAAATAGAGATGGATTTAGGACGATCAGTTACTGGTAATTGGGCTTGGCTCATCCCGCCATTAGCTCCTGCTACCACACATATTTATCATAAACCATATAAAAATGAGATTAAAAAGCCTAATTATTTTTACCAACCTGCACCCTATTAGGAAACAGAATTCGCAAAACGATCTCTTGACCTAGACGAATTTCAATATGAAGGTGCTGTACCAAAATTTCACACCTCAAAACAAATGGCAGGATTTATGATAGATCTTTATGATAATAATAAAGTAGTTGGAATTGTAGATGGGTATACCTATGAATATGAACTTAGAGATCCTATATTTAACTATGCGGTAAGAAATACGAAATGAAAAAAGAGACTAATTCAATTTAGCTAAGCGATTTTGACTGAAGATAGCGTAATTTCAACAAAGTTAATGAGAGATTCGATACGAGGTGTAATCATGAAACAAGAAATTGCATTTATTCAAAGAGAAGATTTAAAGGTAAAGCCTGATACTGCATCACTTGGTTTCGGGAAGTATTTCAGCGATTATATGTTTGTAATGGACTATCATACGGACATCGGCTGGAATGATCCTCGAATCATTCCTTACGCACCATTAACACTCGATCCAGCTTCGATGGTTTTTCACTATGGACAAGCCATCTTTGAAGGATTAAAAGCCTATAAGACAGCAGATGGCACCATCCAGCTCTTCCGCCCAGAAAAGAACATGAAGAGATTGAATGAATCATGTAACAGACTTTGCATTCCCCAAATCGATGAGGATTTTTTATTACATGCCATAAAACAATTAATTGTAACGGAAAAAGATTGGATTCCTGATGGTGAAGGAACCTCTCTTTATATTCGCCCGTTTATCTTCTCAACGGAACCCTATCTCGGTGTACGGGCTTCTAAACAATATCAATTGCTTGTAATCCTTTCCCCGGTAGGAGCTTATTATGGGAACCAATTAAGCCCTGTAAAAATCAATGTGGAAGAGCAATACGTCCGGGCTGTAATTGGGGGCGTTGGCCATGTAAAGACCGCTGGCAATTATGCCGCCAGCCTAAAGGCACAAGAAAATGCTGAGGCAAATGGTTTTGCCCAAATCCTTTGGTTAGATGCAAAAGAGAATAAGTATGTTGAAGAAGTTGGTAGTATGAATATTTTCTTCAAGATCAATGGTGAAGTGATAACACCAAGATTAAATGGCAGCATTTTACCCGGTGTGACACGTGATTCCGTAATTGAATTATTAAAATATTGGAATATTCCTGTAAGCGAAGTGAAAATTTCAATTGAAGAGGTTTTTGCAGCACATGAGCGAGGAGAACTGGAAGAAGCCTTCGGATCAGGAACAGCTGCCGTTATTTCACCCGTTGGTGAATTAAATTGGAACGATCAAACAATAACAATAAATGATCAAAACATCGGCCAACTCTCACAGCGTCTCTATAATGAAATGACCGGAATACAACTCGGAAAAAAAGAAGACCCTTTTAACTGGACAGTGAAAGTGGCTCAGGTTGAAGTTTAATAGGTAATTCAATCATGAAAAATCAAGTATTCAACGAACCGATTCAATAGATAGAGGCAAACCATGACTGGCGCTACTCCGCCTCTTTTCTTCAGAAAAAACGAGAACAGGAAAGCCTCCCGTTCTCGTTTTTCAGCTCTATTATGCCATTGCATCCAGACACTCTTTACTTCTTTGTAATTGTTCAATGCATAAGAGCCCATTTCACGTCCAATTCCAGATTGTTTATAACCCCCGAATGGAGATGCCGCATTAAATGCATTGTAGCAGTTTACCCAAACCGTACCTGCACGAAGTCAATTCGCAATATAATGGGATTTTGACACATCTTTTGTCCATACCCCTTTTGCCAGGCCAATTTTGTGGTGACTGGCAACATCATAAAGTAAAATGGAAGATATAATGTAAATTTGGAAAAGGATTGGTTACATGATTGCCTCCATGCAAGATCTGATTAACCTGCTAAAAAGCAATAATCTCAAAGATCGAAAAAAAGCCATCGATGGATTACAAAATTGGAATTTCCAGTTGGAAATGGATGATGTTATCCATTTGCTGGAGGAAGCAGGGAAAATATGGCCGATAAGTGATGAAGACTGGGACGATCCATCCCTTGCCTTAGTTCAAGCTGCATGCGTTTTTATCCATGAGGACATGCTTCCCGTCTTCGAAAGGAACATCTTCAAGTATTCCTATCAGGCTATCAACCTAGTCTTAAGCGGACTTATAATCCTGAACTCGGAATCGGCTACATTATTATATAAAAAAACCTTTAGTAAACTGTATTTCCAAGCATCCTTCATTCCAGCCTATGAAGAAAGAAACCTTATTTTTGAACAAAAGGACCGGACAATGACCGCGATTGAAGCATTGGTGGAAAACAATATTTACCTTCATCCATGGTATGAATGGTATTATCATTTTCTTGTCACAATGGGCTTGCAACATCAATACATCACCAGCGAGGATGTACCGTTAGACAAGGACTTTATCATTGAAAAGCTGCAATCACTTTTCGATGAATACCTGGAATACGACAAAGAATACACTAAAGAATACGTTTACGAAGCGTGGAAGACCCCTTATTTCCAACTGCGCTTTTATATAAAAAATTATCTCACGATCTATAGCGCCCTTTGCTCGGATCAGGAACTCCTCAAGCTTCAATTCATCCTAAACTGGAAGGACGACCGCTTGAAACTATATTACATTGAGATCTTGTGGAAACGAAATCTAGATGCCGATTCTGTCACCCCAACTATCCAAGAAATCCTTGTTGGTAACGATGGTTCTTTAGAGGCATTTAGGATTATTGAAAAAAACAAACCGGAGTTATTGCCGACCGACCCATCCTATCAAAAATATTTTGTCAAAGAAATTGCTGAGCTCATTTTTTACAATAGCCCTAACGGTGTTGAAAGGCTTCCCGATGAAGTGGAAATTATGGGGACGTTTGACGAAAAGGATGTTATTTACGGTGGCGAACTCACGTATTATGTGGTTCGCTTCAAATCAGCGGACCCAGCCTTTGCCCATAAAGACTGGATGCGGATGCTTTTGGGAGCTTATTATACGGCCAATATTCCTACCACGTGGGTGCCGAATGGTCTTGATGATGAATACACAGATTTCATGCCCTGGAGAGAGAAATCATTTAAGGAGCACGTAGAGGATTTTCGTGCACACCTTGCCGAAAAGCATGGGACAAACGAAAAAGATGAGGTTTTCTATCAATCTACACCAAAATTTAACCGCCGCAACAATACAATCACCATCCTGTCCTTTGTACTATTTTTACCATTAATATGGGTGAACGATTGGTTTACTTTCGGCTTACTTTTGCCACCTGTATGGCTGTTGCTAAACTATCTTCATGCGAAAAAACTAGAAAAGAATATCATCATTCAAATACGTGGCTACTATTTAGATTACTACTGCTTCGATGACGGCACATATGTCTATCTGAGCGATATCGCCAACGTCAAGCTGGAGAAAAATACCCTTTCTAAACCAGAAAGATTTTTAAAATTCCCATTAAGAAAGTGGCACTATATCTTTTATGACCATGGTGGTAATGCAATCTACAGCATCCCAAGCCATTATCTTATAGAGGAATATTTTATCCCTATCTTCAAAAATCAGACCGCCCATCTCTCCCAACCGCCAGTACTCGAATGGGAAAATGACTGAAACAATGTAGAAAAGGCAGATTTTCAAAAAGGAACCTATCATTGTGACTGAAACAGGGTTGTGCTTATAGTAAGCATAACCCTGTTTTGCTAAGTTTCAATTGCTCACTGGGGAAAGTTTGTGACTACAAAACAAGATTACTGATTTCAAACTTCTCAGGCAGGAAAATCAAAGAAACGGATTGTAGAAGCGATTTCCATCATGAAAAGTCACATAAAGTGATAATAGTAAAATGAATGCGAATAGGATTAGCGTTAATACATCGATTTTTTGAAATGGGCGTGCTCTGTACCAGGTACGCTTTTTGTTTTTTCCAAAGCCGCGCAGTTCCATGGCATTGCTAATAACTTCGATCTTATCGAGACTTGATAAGATGAGTGGTACGATTATCGAAGCGGCGTTTTTAATCCGCTTGGGCAGTTTTTCTTTGCGTGACATATCAATCCCGCGAGCTTGCTGGGACATAGAGATATTGCGAAAATCCCGTTGAATATCGGGAATGTAACGTAACGCAAGCGCGATAGAATAGGAAATTCGGTAGCTGATGCCAATTTGATTTAAGGATGCCGCAAATTCACTCGGATTGGTGGTCACGATAAACAGAATCGCCGCAGGAATGACGGTAAAATATTTAAGCGTGACATTTAATTGATAAAAAAGTTGCTCGAGTGTGATCGTATAGCGCCCGCTAATTTCAAACAACACATGGCTTGTCCCATAGATCTTGACCCCTTCTTGCGGCGAAAAGACATAGATTGCAAGATTATTTATCATGAGAAATAACAAAATAAACAAAAGGACAAAGGCGACTTCCTTTAGTTTTACCTTTGATACGATAAAAACACAGATACTAAATAGGAAGAGGAAGGCCAAAATTCGCGTATCATAAGTAAGCATCGCGATCGATGACCAGATAAGGAAGCAAATTAGCTTAGTGACACCTGTAAGCCGATGGATTGGCGATTGTCGGTCAATATACGAAAGCATTTCTACTGCCATTTCTGCCTCACCTCTCTGTCATAAGCGATAAATCGATTAACAAACTCTTTTGGTTCGCTTATGCCCACCCGAGTTGCCAATTCAAATAAGGAAGTTTCCTTTAAGTTCGCCTCTTTGATGAGTTTGGAATCCGCCAGAACATTGACTGCCGTATCATCTGCTATTTTGGCCCCGCCTGCAATCACAAGCGCACGCGGAGTATATTCAAGCATGAGATGCATATCATGGGTAATCATGATAATCGTGACCCCCTGACGATTTAGTTCCACCAAAAACTCCATAATTTCGGAATAATGACGGAAATCTTGTCCCGCTGTAGGCTCGTCAAGAATGATCACCTCCGGCTCTAATACTAAAATGGAGGCGATGGTTACCCGCTTTTTCTGGCCAAAGCTTAACGCCGATATCGGCCAGTTACGGAATGGATACAGCCCACAAATCTTCAGTGTTTGCCAAACGCGCTCTTTTATTTCGGCTTCTGGTACACCGCGGATAACGAGACCAAGCGCCACTTCATCATAGATCATCTGCTTAGAAATCATTTGATTCGGGTTTTGCATGACCATTCCAATCCTTGAGGCACGCTCTTTAATGGTATCTTCGCTAATATCTTTACCACGGTAATAAATTCGACCTGAGCTCGGCTTTTCAAAACCACAAATCAATTTGGAAAGCGTCGATTTTCCGGCGCCATTTTTTCCGACGATACTGACCATTTCACCCTTTTCAATCGAAAAAGAAACACCACGAATCGTTTGTTGTTTTGGTGTATAGCCAAAAGTGATCTCCTTTAATTCCAAAATCGATTCTGTTCCTAACTTAGAATGAGGGGGATCGACTTTTTCAAACCAGTCTATGAGTTGATCTTTGCATCCATCCACTTGAAAGGAATCGATATGAGTGGGCTGCATTTCTGATGTGATAGCACAGCCGGCATATTTTGCTGCTTTCACATATAAAGGCTCGCGGATGGAACATTCCTCCAAAACGGGTGAGGCTAATAGTTCATCGGGAGTCAAATCACTCACAATCCTGCCGTTATCCACAACGATGATGCGGTCAACTGGACAATGTAAGACATCCTCTAAGCGATGCTCGATGATCACGACGGTTTTGTTTGTATCTTGTTGAATTCGATCAATCAGCTCAATCGCATATTTTCCTGTCGCTGGATCAAGGTTTGCCAGTGGTTCATCAAATAAAAGAATCTCTACCTCATCCACCATAACGCCAGCGAGGGAGACCCTCTGCTTTTGTCCTCCTGATAGATGATGCAGCGAGGAGTCCAAATAATGCTCCATTTCGACCATTTTCGACACTTCGGCCACCTTAGCAAACATTTGTGTTTGTGGGATACAATCATTTTCTAGCGCAAAAGCGATATCCTCGGCCACCGTAAGACCAATAAATTGACCATCAGGATCTTGGAGAACCGTCCCGACTTTTTTTGATAAGGAAAAAATGTCTAACTCCCTTACATCCTCGCCCATGATTTTCAAGCTGCCTGATACTTCCCCTTTATATGAAAAGGGAACAAGGCCATTGATACAATGGCCAAGTGTGCTTTTTCCAGACCCTGAAGGACCGACTATTAAAACCTTTTCCCCTTCATAGATCGTTAAGTTGATCTCATGTAATGTTGGTTTCGCCTGACTTCGATATTGAAAGCTATAATTTTGAAATTGAATAACTGGTTTTTTCATATATCTTCTCCTAGTAAATCAGTACATTTGTGTCTAATTAATCTTCCTTAATCAGACTGCCACTTTGACTGCGGCTTTTGGCATAGATAGCAAGTAGCAGCGTACCAAGGACGGCAACTGTCACCATGTTTAATCCGCCAGCAACAATCCCTTGTAAATAGACTTTATTCGCTGGTTCGGCATAAATGAGAACATCCAAGGATGGAGCAATCAGGAACCAGCCTATCGCTTGGGCGACGATTTGTATCACGTTAAAGAGTATGATTTTTTTGGTAGTAAATACACCTGCTTCAATATTGATTCTCTTCGCCGCAAGACCAATTAAGAAGCCAACGAATCCAGAAACGATTACCCAGCTCCACCAAGGAGTTCCGTAGAAGATGGCATCCTTTAAGGCATGGCCGATTAAACCTATCAACCCACCGGCAATCGGTCCGAAAACAACGGCCATTAACGCTAAAAATCCATACGATGTGTCAAAATTTGTATTTGGCACTCCTGTTGGAATCGATGCAAATCTACCTAAAATGACGAATACGGCTGACCCAATCCCAATTGCCACGATGGTTTTTATTGATAACTGATTTTTTTTCATTTTCTCAACCCCCAAAGTATTTTTGTAGACTATTTCATAAAAATTGTGTTTTTAGCTAATTTCAGACCCCATAAAGTCATGTCATAGGTGTAAAATTCCACTTTATCAGCGACTTTACCTGATATATCAGCGAATACTTCATTTTATCAGCGACTCTATGAGTTTTATCAGCGATTCTAAGAAAACAGCATTCTATTAGAAATGAGCATTTTTATAAAATTAATTGTATACAATTTTAGGTATTTTGCGAATAGATATTTTCCAGGTTGCACCCGTTTCGATATGGTAGGCATTGGCAAAGGATCCTTGGTTAATCGCGACACCAATTTTATCGAGTGAATTCACATAAAGCAATGGTTCGCCTAAATGGATGTCTGCGAATGTTCGACCATACGTCATGATATTTTTATAAACTTGGCGGGTATCATTTTCAATCGTCACCTCAAAGGAATCTCCATATTCAGCCCCTAACTCTTTGAAGAGGACACGATCAATATTAGTCCATAAATTACCGAAGCGAATATCAAGAATGTCGATATGCCCTGTAAGAACATGATTGGTAATGCGCGGATTCGCTTTAGGTAATTCGACAACAGAATCAACAGTCACCTTAGGACCTACTTGCTCAAATGTAATTAAATTGGAAGCAAGTCTTGCCCCAGTATAAGCATAGACATCACGTCCGTGAAACGTATACGACTCTCCTGAGCGTGGTAAACGATTGATTGTTTCATCAATAATTCTCACTTCTTCTATTCCAATACTGTTTTTGAGATGGGTGAGCGTGCCATTATCAGGAGTAATAATATAGTGGTTCAACGCTGTTTTTGCGACAATACTCCTGCGCTCCGATCCCACACCCGGGTCAACCACAGAAACAAACACCGTTCCTTCCGGCCAGTATGAAACTGTCTGATATAATCGGTAGGATCCTTCCCAAATATGATACTGGGGAATGTCATGGGTTAAATCAAAAACCCGGATTGTTGGGTTCACGGAAATGGCCACACCGTACATAGCACTGACGGCACCGTCACTTGTACCAAAATCTGTTTGTAAAACGAGATGATTATTCATTATATTTTCCTCCTTCTTTTTATATTCTTGCTTGGTACTCCTCGAAAAAGTTCTCGCATTTCGTTCGAAGTATCGCATCTGAAAATTACTGACATAGTCAAAGAAATAAAATCCGAATAATTAAAAAAACCACGCCCCTATCTATTTCAAGAAAATAGATAAGGACGTGGTTTATATCCACGTGGTACCACCTTAATTTACTGTTTGTTCACACAAAACAGCCTCTGCAAGTACGAGAGCTTAATTGTTGCTCGTTATACTGTGGTATGGATAACGAGTACCAAATCTCGTCGGAACCTACTACGATCTATTATTAACTTCCATTAGATCTTTTCAGCACGAAGCTCTGAGGCCATTGTTCAGATTCGTATTTTTGCTTCTTTTCAGCTACCGAAGCTCTCTGCGTAAAATAACATAATCCTACTTTTCCTCTTCAACGCTTTAAATCGTGTATATGATTTAAAATTTAATCAAATTATATTCTGTAAAATCAAAATAGTCAAGCGAAAATCTAACAAAATTGAAATAGTTTTGTTTCGTTAGGAACGGGATGAAGCTATGGGCATAAGAATCTTTCACAACGAGATGCTCCCCTACTTATGTATTCCTATAAATCTTCATATCTTCTTCTATCATGTCGATGGATGATTAGAAGAATGATCATTTCTAAACTGCCTTGGGGTTAAACCTGTGTATTTTTTAAAGATTTTTATAAAATAACTTTGATCGTTGAAATTTAGCCACATGCTGATGTCTGAAATCGAATAATTTGTTAAAACTAACAGCTTTTTGGCTTCGTCTACTCGATGTCGTTGGATATATTCGCTTACAGGTATACCCACTTCTTTTTTAAAAAGCGATGATAAGTAATTGGGACTTAAACGACACATTTCAGCAAGATGATCAAGGGTAATGTCGCCATAAAGATGGTTATATATATAATGTTGACAAGCGGTTATCGGTGCAGAATATTTCTCTTCATTTAACCCGTGCACACGATGGGTAAAATCACTTATGGCTTCTTCCGTTAATTTCAATATTGCTTTTAAGTTTCCTAATTCCTCGAGTTGTTGAATATAAAAATCACTTAAAGTAAAGGCCGTTTCCTCGTTTAAGCCCCCTTCAATGGCAGCTCTGCAAACAAGGGCAATGCCCGTTATCATTAAATTTTTTTCACTTCGTAAGCGATTCCGTCTCGACAATAACCCTAATTCTGCTTCACCGACAATGGAGTACTCGAAGATATCCTTTAATTTATCGATACGTCCGTTTTTGACATAATCAAGTAAAACCCGTTCATATGAAAGATTGGAATGAAAAATGAAATTCCTTCTTCCTTTTGAAAGCTCAAGGTCCAGATTCTCTGATTCAATGATGACGAGGTCCAACGCTTTGTTGTTTTCTAGGACAAACATTTTATCTAACGTTTTATGATAAATCAAATAATAAACCATTAAACTAATTGTTAGGAGTTGATGATGATCAATAATGGGGATGGATTGATAGTATTCAATGAGATCCCTTTTAATGACGTTACCTTTAAAAGCATCCATGATCTTGGTAATATTTTCATCGGATATTGCTGACTCAAGGGCAGGTCCAACAATAATGGTACCTAAAAAATGATTTGTTTTTTTAAGATTAACAAAGAAAAAGTTCAAATTTGAATTCGAAAAGAAGATAGGATAATCATTTGGATCCTCTTCATAAGTATATACACTTATCTGTTCCTTGAACGGGACATAATAGGGATTACTCCGTAGGTCACTGCTTGAAAATTCGTATTCGAACTCACCAAATTGATTAATATAATAAACAGGTATTTGATGAACTTCAGAAATAAGCTGACAAATATAGTGTAAATCTTCTTTGGATATATCCATCTATTTCATATACTCCATTCACTTTTTGAAATCGGTTACACTATTTATTATTGACAATAAAAAAATACTATTATCCGTATGATAATACAATAAATATTCCTATATAAGCAATAAAATAGTGGATGTAAGAAATCTAAAACAAAGGGGAATTGAACATGGAATTAACAAACAAAATTGCTGTAATTACTGGTGCAGGAAGTGGAATCGGAAGAGCAAGCAGTTTGAAACTTGCTAGTAACGGGGCAACCGTTGTCTTAGTTGATTTCAATAAGGAAACAGGGGAAGAAACATTAAAACTTGTGAAAGAGCAAGGTGGAGAAGGCATCTTCGTTCAGGCTGATGTATCAAAAAGTGAAGATGTACAAAATTATGTAAATAAAGCAGTCGAAACATATGGACGTATTGATATATTTTTCAATAATGCAGGTATTATCCAAAAGTTCGCACCTTTCACTACAGTAGAAGAATCCGAATTTGACCGGATTATGTCCATCAATGTAAAAGGGGTCTTCCTTGGATTGAAATATGTGCTAAAAGTGATGGACGAGCAAGGAAGCGGATCGATTATTAACACGGCTTCGACTGCAGGAATTCGTCCTGAACATAGTGTAGCTGTCTATTCTGCAAGCAAACATGCGGTTATCGGTTTAACGAAAGGTGCTGCATTAGAATATGCTAAAAAAGGAATCCGTATTAATGCGCTTTGCCCAGGCGGTGTTCAAACAGCTTTAACCGCTAGTGTTGCTGATCAGTTTGCAAAAGGTGGTTACATCCCAGAAGAGTTTTCAAATATGAGAATGGGCCGTTATGCTGATCCGAACGAACTCGCTGAAATGGTTGCTTTCTTAGCATCAGAGAAAGCAAGCTATATAACCGGTTCCGTTGTACTTGTAGATGGTGGTTTAACTTTATAGGCTACATCGAGTAGGGGTCGTCATTTCTGAGGACATTCTTGTGATACGATGATAAAATAAATGGTAAAGAAGGTGCTTTCCATGATGAATATGCGGCTTAGAATATTTATTAGAAAACTTAGCTCCGCGCAAATGTATACGATGAAGCATTGCGTCAGGAGCTTAATCAGGAAGCATCATGTTTCCTCTATTCATCGGCTAATAGCTTGCTAAAAAAGTGTAGGATTACTATGCTTATTTGCGTATGACTATTTGCCGATGGATAAAAGATTAAAGGGCCATAGACAATGCTTTGTCTATGGCCCTTTGTTTTGGATATTTCAATACGTTTTCTCCGTATTGAAATGATATTTGTTGGATCTTTCTATGCAGCAAAACCACCAAAGCAAAGAGCTAGCGTCTAGTGACGCTTTCTCTTTGCTTTTTTTATTATTAGGAAATGAGGAAAAAAGATGAGTTTACTTGAAGTCAGAAATTTAACACACAGCTTTTTAGACAAACCATTATATGATAAAGCAAGTTTTGATTTATACAAAGGTGAACATATGGGAATTGTAGGACAAAATGGCGCAGGGAAAAGTACGCTTATTAAAATATTGATGGGAGAAATCATTCCAGATAGCGGAATGATTAATTGGCATCCTACTATT
The DNA here is from genome assembly GCF_031988165.1 of Neobacillus sp. Lineage (NCBI taxonomy): Bacteria > Bacillati > Bacillota > Bacilli > Caryophanales > Bacillaceae > Neobacillus > Neobacillus sp. Next base: position 36,692 of record NZ_DALZYO010000004.1, on the reverse strand, counting down.
CGTATTGGACATCTTGATCAATATGCCGAAATCAATGGAACCAAAACAATTATTGACTATTTGAAATCAGCATTTGCCAATTTATTTGAACTAGAAAAAAAACTGAATGATCTCTATCAAGAAATGGCGATTACAGGTAGTTACAATCGAATGGATCAAGCGGCAAAATACCAGGAGAAGCTTGAAACGAGTGATTTTTATTTAATAGAAAGTCACATCGATAAAGTGGTTTATGGCTTAGGAATTAATGCAATTGGCATCGATCGCCCCATTCAGGAGTTGAGCGGCGGCCAGAGAGCTAAAGTGATTCTAGCAAAGCTATTACTTGAAAAGCCCAATGTTCTATTATTGGATGAGCCAACAAATTTCCTCGATAAAGAACACGTGGATTGGCTTGCCAATTATTTATCAGTTTTCGATGGCGCTTATATTGTTGTATCCCATGACTATGATTTTTTAGAAAAAATATCTTCTTGTATATGTGATATTGAGTTTGGAACAATCAAAAAGTATGCGGGGAAATACTCAGATTTTCTTCGTCAAAAAGAGCATTTGCGAGAAGATTATACCCGACAATACGTCGCTCAACAAAAAAAGATCGAAAAGACGGAAGAATATATTCGAAAAAATATTGCTGGAATTAATACCAAGATTGCTCAAGGACGTCGGAAGCAGCTTGCAAGAATGGAACGAATGGCTCCACCAGGCTTCACTCATAAACCGACCTTTAACTTTCAGGAAGTTTCACTTTCCGCACAGGTGGCTCTCAGGGTACATGATCTTGAGGTCGGCTATGGTAAGCCCCTTTTACCAAAATTGAATTTCTCTGTTTTAGGAGGAGAAAAGCTTGTGATGGCAGGCTTTAACGGAATTGGAAAATCGACATTACTAAAAACACTCGTTCAACGTCTTTCAGCTGTCGCAGGTAGTTTTCGGTTTGCAGAATCAGTAAAGATTGGTTATTTCGAACAAGATTTAACATGGGAGGATGGAGCAAAAACACCTCTCCAAATTATCTCAGATTCTTATCCTAACTTGGGCGTGAAGGAAATTCGCAGTCGATTGGCTCAATGTGGTGTAAAGAATACTCATACAACCCAAGCAATTGCAACACTAAGTGGTGGCGAGCAGTCAAAGGTGAAATTATGCCTGCTCACCCTCTCGTCTTGTAATTTTCTCATCTTGGATGAACCAACCAATCATTTAGATTTGGAAACAAAAGAAGCTTTACAAAAAGCATTAATTCACTTTAAAGGCAGTGTATTACTTGTTTCTCATGAAGAAAAATTTTATCAAAAGTGGGCGAATCGTTTTCTAAATATAGAGGATTGCATAAAGTGAAGCTCCATTTTTTCATATTTTAGACAGTTAAAAGTCCCTTAGACGTAAGGGACTTTTTTCATTGTGGGACAAATCCGTTCAATTACAAAACTTCCGATGGAAAAGAACTTACTCCTACCCAACGATTAGGAATTACTGATCCTTGCCCTCTCTTCTTTTTTTCAAAAATAACTAGAACACCCTAAAAAAACCTGCCGAAACTAATAAACTGATAATTTTGGGCCTTACAGGCACTAAAATCAACCAATGTTGCCCAAATTAAACCTTTCATAAACCCTTCCAACTTCAGCCCCTGCATCATTCTTTATGATTGATGGCTTTAAATCTCTTAATCTAGTAATCGTTTCTTTGTTTTTGTAACCAATTTGCTCAAGAATAGAGGCTACAATATTGGGCCAGACATCTTCTGAACCATTCAACACTTTAAGGGCAAATCCAAGTCTTTCATTTTTTAAACCGAAGCAATACACACCCTGAGCTCCCCCTTTTGCTACGATATTTTCATCTTGGAGTAAAAGGGAACATATAAATTGTTTTGAAGCAATCATGAAAGGATGTTCATTCATAACGCTAGTCATTTCAATTACTGCTTTTTGTAGAATGGAGTCCTCAATTAAATCAGGGCAAGCTAATTTTAAGTACGTAATTGCCATGTTTCTTAGTGGAATCGCAAACACAGGGACACCACATCCATCTTTTCCAATGGTAATCTCGGAAATTGGTACTTCAGATAATGTTGAAAGGATTTTTAAAATTTGTTGTTGCAGCGGATGATCCACTTCCCAATAGCCTTCAATAGGATACCCAAACTCCCGACAGATTGTGATAAAACCCATATGCTTACCTGCGCAGTTATGATAAAGTCTCCTTTTAACCCTGTTCTCTCTTAACATTTCCTCTCTCGGTTTCACATTTAATGGATATGCATGAGGACAAAACAATTCGTCTTCATTGACAGGTAATTTCTTTAACATCGATTCGAGTGCATCTATATGATAGGTTTCTCCTCTATGGGACGCTGTAAACAAGGCTGCTTCTTCCCTTGTCAGACCATATTTAGTTATTACATTCGCTAAAAATACAGGAATAGCTTGGATTGGTTTTGCTGCAGATCGATAATACGTGTAATGATCCTGATTTCCCACCTGGTATGATGTTTCTAATCGATCATTTACCCCACAAACCATTCCAATGTGAACATTTTCAACCAATCCAGCCCTTGTTTCTTCCACTAAGGTTACACAATTCAACTCATTCATCTCCTCGTTGCAAAATAGAAAACCCGCTGACTACTCAATATTTAATAGCAAATTTTGTGCCTGAATGGCTGCTCCCAGCACAACCCCACGATCACTTAACTGTGAATAGACGATTTTCACACTTTCTTTTATTGGCTCCCAAATATACAATTCACATTTTTGTTCAATTACTTCTTTTATTTCAGGCAGTTTTTCGATGGTATTCCCACTCAGAATAATTACCTCAGGGTTGTACAGACATAATATATTGCTGATTGCAAGAGCTATATAAGTCGATGTTCGATCCAATATATTGATGGCCCATGATTCTCCATTTCGGTAGGAATCAAATACATCATCAATCGAACCTATCTCTTTCACTTTCCTACTATCCGTAAGAATTGCACCTTCTGATATATAGGTTGCAAGACACCCTACCTTCCCACAGTGGCAGACATTCCCAGTTGGATCAATAACCGTATGACCAATTTCACCAGCATTATTTGTTTCTCCACGGTATATTTCACCGTTTAGAATGATGGCCGACCCGATACCAGATCCAATCCCGACTAGGACGGCATTTCGAGAATCCTTTGTCATTCCCTTAAAATTCTCTGCCACTATTTTCATTTTCAACTCATTATCAACAATGACATCGAATTGGGTGAGTTGTTTCAGGTCATCAGCCAGGTTTACATTTTTCCATTTAAGTTGATCTGAAACCATTACAACGCCTTTTTTGTAATCAATTAATCCCGGTAAACCTACTGCAATTCCAATAATTTTTTCAGTAGGAATACGATTTATATCAATCAATACCTTCAAATTCAAATTTACTTTATCCAGTGTTTCATTGTAATCTTCAAATGCCTCTCTCTCTACGCTCTCCCAAGCAACAATTTCCCCAACGTAATTGACGATGCCAATTTTTATGATTAACTTATCTAACTCTATCCCGATTGTATATAGAACATCATCACATACATCAAGTAATGCAGCTTTTCTCCCTACTCCAGAAGTAACTAATTCCGTTTCTCTTACATACCCTTGTATATGTAATTCATTTACAATCCTCGTTATAGATGTTGGACTCATACCAATTACTTTTGCAATTTCCATTCTTGAAATAGGCGATTGATTTCTGATGATTTCAAGGACTAAGTTTTTGTTTTGTTTTTTCATTAAAAGTTGATCTTGTTTCTCCATTTATTTACCTTCTTTTTGCATTATTTTGACTTGCTACTTAAAAAATCATGTTGGTTCTCACTTTAGAAAGAACGAACATCATTCTTTAAATCCACCATCCTAAAGAGAATCCTTTAACTAGATTCTCTTCATAGGATGTGCTTTTAAAGCTGAAAAACAAGTCCAGGCCTAATTAACTATTATACGATTCTTTTTTGAATGTTTTAATAAATTCTATCGCCTCAGAGATATCTTTGACCGGGCTCGTGCCAACCTCTCTTTCAATCGTTAAATATCCGTTAAATTGAATTTCTTGTAAGGCTGCAAAATATTTTGGATAGTCGACCGCACCTTTACCTAGTCGCACTTCTCTAAAATACTCACCAGAAGCAACCATTTTAGCGATTTTTTCATGATCTGTACCACCACCATAGCCAAGAGCACCATAGACATCACTAGGATTTACTGGTTTTAATCGTATCCCATCCTTGACGTGGGTATGGACGATATAATCCTTGAGCAGCTTCACACCTTCAACAGGATCATCACCAGTGACCATTACCATATTTGCCGGGTCGAAATTTACTGACACTCCATTTGTACTTAAGCTATCTAAAAAGGACTTTAATCTTGAGGCGATTTCAGGGCCCGTTTCGATCGCAAAGTAGGCATTCATCCTTTTGGCATAAATCCCCAGCTCCTCACAAGCAAGTTGCATGGTTTCATAAATAGGACTTTCCTTTTCCTCTGGGATAATGCCGATATGTGTGGTCACGATATTTGTCCCTAGTTCCATCGCAAGATCCAAAATCCGTTTTGATTTTTCAATTTTCTCCTGATTTTGTTGGTAATCCTGGAACCCATGACCGCCTAAATCACCACAAAGTGCAGAGATCTCTAATCCTAATGACTCGATATACGATTTTAACTCCTTTCGTGTGGTCGTGCTTAAATTCCGAGGATCCATTTCACCGGCGACAGCATAAATTTGAACACCATCGGCGCCCATTTCTTTGACTGCCTTTAAGCCTTCACGAATGGGTAATCGGAGACTATCAACTATCACTCCAATTTTATTTGTCACTTTTACATTATGCATGAGTTAAAATGTCACCTCGCACTTCTTTTCTGAGGCTTCATAGATACCAGCTAAAATTTTCATGATTTCAACACCGTCTTCAACCGGGGCTTCTGGTTTTGTTCCCGACAAACAGCTAGTCACAAAGGAATCAATTTCATTTTGAAACGCATTTGAAAAATCAAACGTTAGCTGATCAATCTGTGGAGAAATATTAAGAATTGTGTCATTTTCTTCACTGATCAATACTAACTGCGGCTCTAATTCAGCACCGCCTTTTGTTCCAAATAATTTCACTTGTATTTCATCTTTCTTAGCATGCAGGGTAAAAGAAACATCTACTAGCAAGGAAGCACCGTTCTCGAATGCAATGAGAGCATTGGCTAAGTCTTCAACCGTATTTTTGTCTTTATCATAGTCAGCCGCCTTATAAAAGCGTAAATTCTCTACATTTCCACGATTTCCAAGTTGACGATAAGTGTTCCCTGAGATAGACTTCACTTTTGGGCGTCCCATTAAATACCAACAAATATCAATGATATGTACTCCAAGATCAATTAATGGGCCGCCGCCAGAGCGTTCTTTATCTGCAAACCACCCGCCAGGATTTCCAAGACGGCGTAAGCATGACGCTTTGGCATAATAGATTTCTCCTAATTTCCCATTATCAATAAAGGATTTTAAAACTTTCGTGTTCGTTGCAAATCGTCTCACAAAGCCAACCTGTAATGTTTTTTTATATTTACGCGTCGTCTCTTCCACCTTTAATGCTTCTTCCACCGTCATCGACAGTGGCTTTTCTACTAAAACGTGTTTGCCGCCTTTTAAGGCAGCAATTGAAATTTCAGCATGGGTATTATTCCAGGTACAAATACTTACCGCATCCACATGAGGGTCATTAAAAATTTCCTCCAAAGAGTCATACACCTTTTCAATCCCGTACTTCTTTGCTTTTTCTTCCGCTCTTTCTTTTGAATAATCATAGACGCCGTATAACAGTGCATTTGGGTTGTTCGCATAAGATTGAAGATGCATATCGGAAATCGATCCAGTTCCAATCACACAAACTCGTAAGCTATCCAACATTCATTCATCCTCTCCGCTTTATTATAGATTACTGCACTTTGTCACTCCTATGCAGTGTTATAAATTACTTCACTTCATCCCACAATCGTCTTACATTATCCATCCCTATTTTTGAACCAAGTTTGCAATCTTCCATTCCTTCAAACTCAACCGTTAAGTAACCATCATATCCTGAGTTTTTAACTAATTTCATAATCTCACGAATCTTTAAATCGCCGTGGCCGACAATGGCTCCACGCAAATAGTTTTCATTGACTGTCCTGAACCAAACTCCGTCCCCTGGGTTTTCATAGTAAGGACGAATATAAAAATCCTTAAAATGAACAGTGGCCGCATATTTTATATTTTTCTTAACTCCTACAAGTGGATCTTCATCGATACAAAGAAAATTCCCAACATCAAGTGTCGTTTTAAAATTTTCACGGTTTACTGCATGAATAACACGTTGGACACGATCACTAGATTGAACATTGAAACCATGATTTTCAATTGTTGTCGTAATGCCGAATTGTGCTGCATAATCAGCAATCAGCTGGCTGCCTTTTACTAATTTTGAAAAATGCTTATCAAAATAATGAATCGTCATTTCTTCTGGTTGTAAAGTAAATGCTGTGACATCATGACGCATAATCTTAATCCCTAAACGATTCACGATATCAACATGTTTTTTTAGACGTTCCACTTCCTCATTGAATGCTTCCTCAGATTCCTGGACAAAATTTGCCGGCAAAGAATAAGCTGACAACTCAATACCTGCTGTTTCCGCTTTTTTCTTTATTTGATCAGCTAATTCTACATTATCTACAACAGTAAAACCGTATGGTACGATTTCCATATGTTCTCCACCGTTGTCTGCAATCCATTGGATGACATCTAATACCGTCATTGTTTCTTCTCTTAGCTCTCTTACTAAACTATACGTACTTAATCCTACTTTCATTGATATCCACTCCTACTATTATTTTTAAAATCTACGATTCTATTAAATGACAAGCAACGAAATGGTCTGCTGTTGGTCCTTTTTTAACTGGAGGTTCCGTTACTTTACAAATATCCATAGCAACAGGGCAGCGTGTATGAAATCTGCAGCCAGTTGGAGGATTAACTGGACTAGGTAAATCTCCTTGTAAAATAATCCTTTCTCTTCTTAACCTCGGATCTGGAATCGGGATGGAGGACAATAATGCTTTTGTATAGGGATGCTGTGGGTTAGAAAATATCTCCTCTTTTGGTCCTGACTCGACAATGGTTCCTAAGTACATAACTCCGATATGATCACTTATATGCTCAACAACACTTAAATCATGAGATATGAATAAATAGGTTAACTGAAATTCGGCTTGTAAATCCTTCAATAAATTTAGGATTTGTGATTGGATCGAAACATCTAATGCAGAGACTGGTTCATCAGCGATAATCAACTTTGGCTTCATAATGAGTGCCCGTGCAATTCCAATGCGCTGTCGTTGACCACCGCTGAACTCATGGGCATATCGATGCGCATGGTACTCACTTAAACCAACGACTTCTAAAATTTCAGATACTTGTTTATTCCGTTCAGCCTTTGATAACTTCGTATGAATAGCGAGTGGTTCGCCTACGATATCGCGAACCTTCATTCTAGGATTTAGCGAGGCATATGGATCTTGGAAAATCATTTGTACTTTTTTCCTCATTGCTTTTAACTGAGATTCTTTCCTTTGCGAGATTTCTTCTCCGTCAATCCAGATTTCACCCTCACTCGGTGCAATTAACCGCGAAATCAGTCTCCCTGTCGTTGATTTCCCACAGCCACTCTCGCCAACAAGGCTAAACGTTTTCCCTTCTGGAATCAGGAACGACACATCATGAACGGCTTTTAATAGTTTCTTTTTTCCAAACATGCCATCAGGAATGGAAAATGACTTCCTTAGCCCAGATACCTTTAAAAGAGTATTAGACACAAATGTCCCCCCTCTCCTCTTTGTATAGCCAACAACTACAAGACCTACCATTTTCTAATTTCAGTTCAGGCGGCTCTTCCTGATAACAGATAGGCATGACATTGTTACATCTTGGAGCAAATTTGCACCCTTTTGGTAAATTACTTGGATCAGGGACATTTCCTTTAATGGAGTCCAGTTTCTCCTTTTTTTGACCAAGCTTTGGTACAGAACCAATTAATCCCTTTGTGTAAGGATGTTTTGGACTTTCAAATAACTCGAATACATCTGCCTCTTCAACAACTCTTCCAGCATACATAACCACCACACGATCACACATCTCGGCTACAACACCTAAATCATGAGTAATCAAAAGGACAGACATATTTTCTTTTTGTTGAAGCTGTTTCATTAAATCCAATATTTGTGCTTGGATGGTGACATCAAGTGCCGTCGTCGGCTCATCTGCTATTAACAGCTGAGGATTACAGGATATGGCCATTGCAATCATGATTCTTTGCCGCATACCACCGGATAACTGATGTGGAAACTCGTTGATGATTTCTTCTGCTCTTGGAATGCCTACTTTTTTTAAAATAGAAACGGCATGCGCTTTTGCCTGTTTCTCTTTTAAGCCTAAATGTAAGCGAATAGGCTCCAGTAACTGTTCCCCAATTTTCATCACGGGATTTAATGATGTCATCGGTTCTTGGAAAATCATCGCTATTTGTTTTCCACGAATCTTTCTCATATCACTCTCAGATATATTCGTTAAATCCTGATCATTAAATTGAATCCTGCCACCACTTATTTCTCCACTCGTCCCTTTAAATAGTTTCATGATTGATAGTGATGTTAAGCTTTTTCCACTCCCAGATTCACCGACAAGCCCGAGAACTTCACCCTTATTAATGTGAAAGTTAACACCGTGTAAGATTTTTAATGCTTGTTTATCCTTCGTGAATTCGGTTTCAAGCTTTTCTATCTGTAGCAGCTTCTCCATCCGATCGAACTCCCTTATTCATTCTTCGTTTTTGGATCCAACACATCTCGCAAGCCATCGCCCACTACATTGAATGCCAACACGGTTAAAAAAATGGCAATACCTGGCATCATAACTACATGTGAGGATGTCCCTAGATAATCACGTCCAAGACTCAACATCGCTCCCCAATCCGGTGTTTCAGGACTCGCGCCTAGACCAAGGAAACTTAAACTAGAGGCAGCTAAAATCGCTGTTCCGATTCTCATCGATATAAATACGATTAAGCTGCCAAGAGTTTCAGGAAGAATATGTTGAAACATAATCCTAAAATGTGAGGATCCCATTGATTTGGCTGCCTCTACAAATACCGTTTCTTTTGCCTCAAGGGTGGCTCCTCTTACCAGTCTCGCAAACGATGGGACACTAAAGATAGATACCGCTATCACCACATTATTTAAGCCCGGACCTAAGATGGCGACAATGGCAATCGCTAATAATAAATCGGGAAAAGCAAACATCACGTCGCTTGACCTCATGATAAAGCGATCTAACCAACCACCGAAATATCCACTTATAAGTCCTAGAATTGTGCCAACGATGGCTCCCAAAAATACAGAAAGAAAGCTGACACTCAGCGAAATTCTAGAACCTACTAGTAAGCGGCTAAAAATATCGCGGCCATATTCATCGGTACCTGCGAAGTGTTTACTACCAGGTCCTTGCAACATGGAACTATAATCGGGTTTATAGGGATCATATGGTGCGATGTAAGGCCCAATAACTGCAATGATAATCAACAATAGAATAAAAAAACTTGCCCACAATGCTGTCTTCTGCCTTTTCCAATTCTTCCAAAACTCTTTGAGTGGTGAATACTTTTTTTCTGTGATGATGGTGTTGCTCTGATTTACTGTCTTAGATAATTCCATGACTACCCTCCTCTAAGCAACGTAGCGGATTTTAGGATTGAGAAAACTATAGAGAATATCAACTAATAAATTGACAAGTATAAATTCAAGGGAAAACAGTAATAGTTCCGCTTGTATAACCGGGTAATCCCTAAAGGCAATCGAATCAATTAATAAACGACCCATCCCAGGAAAACTAAAGACCGTTTCGACTACTACAGATCCGCCTAATAAAAAGCCAAACTGGAGACCTGCAATGGTAACAACAGGAATTAACGAGTTTCTTAATGCGTGTTTTGGAATGACAACAGACTCCTTTAATCCTTTCGCACGTCCAGTGCGAATAAAGTCAGCTTTGAGCGTTTCTAACAATGATGACCTTGTAAAACGGGCAAGCATGGACATGATTCCTGCACCTAACGTTATCGAAGGTAAAACATAACTTTTCCACCCTTCTGCTCCGCCGGTTGGGAACCATCCTAGTTGAACGGAAAAAATTTGAATGAGGATTAACCCTAACCAAAAACCAGGTAAAGAGATTCCGGAAACAGCCGTAACCATCCCGAAATAATCCGGCCATTTATTTTTAAATACGGCCGATAGGGTACCTATCAGTAAACCAATGACCAAAGCCCAGACCATGCTAAATAATGTCAAATAAATGGAGGGCATAAATCGATCAATAAATAAATCCATTACTGGTAGGCCGGTTTTTAGTGATGTACCTAAATTACCGTGAAATAAATGGTTCATATAGGAACCATATTGTTCCCAAATTGGTTTATCGAGACCAAGCTCAGCTCTAATGATGGTTACCTCTTCTAACGTCGCATCCTTGCCGGCAACTAACCGTGCAGGATCGCCTGGAATTAAGTGAGTGAAAAAGAAGATTAAGATCGAAACGATGAATAGGATAGGAATCATTTCAAGAATTCTTTTAATAATATATTGGAGCAAAGCAGATAACCCCTTTCTAAGAAAAGCGCAAGCGTCCGTTTAGCGGCGTATGGAGTGGAGTTCTTCGACTGAGATAAAGGAAACACGGAGAGCTTAAGCGATCCGATGTTGACTTATCGTAGGGAGAAGAGCGAAGTCCACTAGCCGCTGGGCGCTGGAGCTGGACAATTCTCAAAGTCAAAATTTTATGCTTTCTTATCTTTTAGAAAAGCTGATGGTGCCCAGAGCTATACATCTATCAAAGTGCAAAGATATACTTTCTGATAAAGAAGGAAGCATCAGGAACCATCCCTCCGCCTCCTTTTTGATTTACTTAATATGTGCGTTAGTTACATCAATTCCGCCATCAGGAGAAATGGCCACACCTTCAACATTTGTTCTCTTACCTGCTAAAATTTCATCAACGCCAAGGAAAATCCAAGGAGCATCTTTGTAGATTGTAGACTGAATATCACCATAGATTTCTGCCTGTTTCTCTGGATTTGCCGTTTTATTAACTTCCTCAATCCATTTGTCTACCTGCTCATTTTTATAATAGGCAGTATTGGCTCCATTTGGAGGGAATGAACCTCCGTAGAATAACGGCTTCGTTGCATTGGTTGTATCAGAAGGATAGGCTGACCAGCTTACGTACCACATCTGTAACTTTGCTTCTTCAGGTGTTTTTGCCCCGAAGATTTGGTCTGATAGGGTACCTTCTTCCATTGATTTAATTTCTAGGTCTACACCTATAGCTTTTAGTTGCTGCTGGATAAACTGCATACCTTTCATGGTATCGGAGTTTGTATTCCCCCATATTTCCGTTTTAAAGCCTTTTTCATATCCAGCTTCTTTTAACAACTGTTTTGCTTTTTCGATATTTTGCTCATACACTTCCTGCTGTTTATAATAAAGTGTTTTACTAGGAATAGCCGAGTCTAACGGCAACCCAAATCCGGCGTTAACAACATGAATAAAATCTTTCTTACTTACTGCATAGTTTAATGCTTGGCGAACACGAGGGTCATTAAAAGGTTTTTTCATCGTGTTAATCGATACATATCGAGCGATAGTAGAAGGGATTTTTTCAACCTTAATAGCATCATTTCCCTCTAACTCTTTTATGTTTTGACTTGGTAATGGATAGATGACTTGAGCTTCACCAGTTTTTAACATAGCTACACGTGAGCCATTTTCTGGAACCGGTTTATAAGTGATTTTCTTTACCCGGTCCGCTTTATTCCAGTAATCGTCAAATCGTTCAACTGTTAAATGATCTCCCTGAACCCATTCAACAAATTTAAACGGGCCCGTACCAACTGGGTTTTTACCTATTTTATCTTTTCCTTCTGCTAGCAGCTTAGGACTAAGAATCTTCGCTGATGAAAATCTTGTTAACATTCCAGCATAAGGTTCTTTTAAAGTTACCTTCATTTCATAATCATTGATAATCTCAATGTTTGTTATAAGATTAAACCCGCGGCTATTTAAACGGAGGCTATCGTCCTTCATGATTCTTTCATAGTTAGCTTTCACAGCCTCAGCATTAAATGCTTCCCCATCATGGAACTTTACACCTTGCCGAAGTTTAAATGTGTATTCCAAGGCATTTTCACTGACACTATAATCTTCAGCTAATTTTTTGATTATTTTCCCTTCTGAATCAAATCCCAATAGGCCTTCAAGCATAGCTGACTGTACAGAGTTAGAATTGGTATCTCCTGTATTATGTGGATCCATTGATATGAAGTTTTCATTGACAGCGATAACCATTTCTTTGTCACCTTTTTTGCTACCGTCCTTCTTTTCCCCACCACTTTCTTTACTAGAACATCCAACTACCAACACTGTCGAAATAACAACTAACAACAGCATTTTCCAAAAATGTGCCTTGATCAATTGATTTCCCCCTTTGTTTTTTGTTTTTTTCAGGTGTTTTGTTCTTGGTGGAACCCTTCTCTGCTATATCCCTGAGTAAATATGATTATAATTACTCCTATCTCCCCTTGGATTAAGAATCATAGATAAGAGTAATCTTAAATCCTAGCAATAATTTTGTTCATGGTATTAACAAATGTTATAAAAAACTAATATTTTTCTTTATTTTTTATTAGATTACCCATTAATTTCTCCAGTGATGAAATTAATAGGACAAAAAAATATTGATTCCTCTAATGAACATTTTTTGCTAGCTTTTTATTCTTCTAGATAAATTCAGATTTATTTTAAAATTCAAAATCATTATAACTTCTAATGAAATCGTTTTCAACATCTTTTTAAATAATTTATAAAATGCTCCTAATTACTCTTATTAACAAACTCTTCCAACATTGTTGGTGTTTTAGGGGTTAGAGTCTCAAGTTGACTATGGAAGAGAAACAACCATCGCTTCGACGGAGACAATGACAGACAACCATATCTGTGCTAAACTACTGTAAATAACCGGAATAAAGGATGATAGACATGAGGTCCTTCATGACAAATATTCTAAATGCTAAGCTACAGAATCCTACATCCACGAAAGAGTTTATTCTGTATAACTACGATATTCTATATGAGAGATTAAAACTCGCTTCTTATATGTTTATTTTTTCCTATCCTGTTTTTTTCATCATTGACTTTTTTATATTAAATAAACATAGTAACTCCACTTATATAGTTATCCTTTCATGTGTGCATATAACAAACCTTGCCATCTCCCTTATTTGGATGATGATTTACCACCGCGGTAAGAATGTACATAAGAACTGGATTGTGAATAGCTATATCCTTCTCTATTTATTAATGGGTGCCATTACTTCGATTAATAGTCAGTTGTTTACCGGAAATATTTACGCTTACCTTTTTACCTTGTTTGGGGTCGCCGTAACCTTCCCCGTTCATCCCAAAAATCTATTATTCTCATTTTCAGGTATACACTTATTGTTTGTTATCGGTTTAATCCTTAATGAACAAATTGACTTTTCGTTATTAATGAATCTCATAAACTCAACTAGCGCAGCTGTCATTTCGTACATGATCGCCCTAACCTTCTATACGTTCCGAAAAAATGATTTTTTAAACAAATGGAAACTAGGTAGGAATGAGGAAGGTTTTCGCAGATTATTTCATATGAATCCAAATCCGTTAATCCTTACAAAACTTGCAAATGGTGAGATTTTACTTATGAATCATCAGGCCATCAACTACTATCATCTAGAAGGGACAAAAACGGATGCCAGTTTCCTGTTTAGCGATTCTACGGAAAAAGAACACATATTAAACAGGCTGCTAGAGCTGAAAGTCATTAAAAACTATGTGACCGAGCAGCAAATCACACCGAAAATAAAGAAATGGTCAATCCTTCAATTCGAGTTGGTCGATTACTTAGATGATACCTGTATTTTAATTGGGGCAACGGATATTACCGACATAAAAGAAAAGGAAGAGGAGCTTTCAAAGTACGCTTCGATTGATATGCTTACAGGGGTAAGGAATAGAAGAAGCGGCATCGAGCTATTGCAGAAACAATTAGCCGAAGGACCCCATGCCCAAGAATTTATTCTCTGCTTTATCGACATTAACGATTTAAAAAAAGTTAACGACCATTATGGTCATTCAACTGGTGATGACCTGATTAAGACATTCTGTGAAACCATAAACTATCATATTGATAACAACGATGTCCTATTCCGTTTCGGCGGAGATGAATTTATCATTCTATTTTTCAAAAAGCAAATGGCGGCGGTTCAGCAGGTGTGGGACAACATCAGGATGGAGTTCCAGGCTATAAATAAATTAGGGCAAGAGCCCTACCAAATCTCTGCAAGTCTGGGATTCTACCACTATAAACCTGGAACTCCTATTACAGTGGAGGAAATCTTTGAATTGGCTGACCAAGAAATGTATAAAAATAAGAATATATATAAAACACAACACAAGAACCTATCTAAGACGTTCGAATAATCTAAAAACACCCCACAGAGAAAAACAATTCCTGTGTGGGGTGTTTTGTATTGCTGGACTGTGTCAGGCACCCGGCGAGCGATTCTCAAAATCGTAATCTATTAGAACCGGAGCAACCCTTGCATTCTTTAAAGCTGGAGTGTCTGGTCTTGCAATTTGATAGACTGACGCACCAACGATTTCGGCCGTTTCTTGTAGTTTATTCTTGTCAATTTTATCAATAGTATCTGCCGGGGTATGATACCATGGCTCAAGCGGCGAGTGAATGAATAACGCTGCCGGAATTCCAAGTTCATGGAACGGCTGGTGGTCACTGCGTCCTAACTTGCCATATGGAATCGCTTCGGCTGCAGCTGTTCTTGCACCTGCAGCCGCACCAAGATCGGTTACTAAATTTTTCTTCCCATCAATTGTATACATGATTAATCCGCCTGCAGGGTTATTACCGCCCGCATCTTTGCTTCCCACCATGTCCATTTGGAAATGCGCAACGATTCGATCCGCTTCTTCCTCACTTAATGTGCTTGCATAATGATAGGATCCCAACAGTCCTTTTTCCTCTGAACCAAAGGTAACAAAGCGAAGCTCCGTATCAATTGGCATATTGGCCATTACTCTAGCAAGTTCAAGAACTGTTGAAACACCAGATGCATCATCATTTGCCCCTGGTCCGCCTGGTACAGAATCATGGTGTGCTCCAACCATGACAACTTGGCCAGTATCCTTGTTTTTATTTGGCTTCATCTTGGCAATGACGTTGTAGGAAGTTTTTTCAATATAACCTGAACCCGTTACTTTAACATGGGCTGAAACAGGGCCATTCTTTAATTGCTCTACTAACGCAAGACCTTGAGCTCTCGTAATGGTAACAGCAGGTATATTTTGACCTGGATCTGCGACACCAACATTATTGGCGGTTCCGGTATTATTATATAAAATGACCCCGACGGCCCCCTTTTCCAATACATTTTTGACTTTGTCCACAAAAGGGTTAGTACCGCGTTCAATCAGGGCAATTTTCCCTTTTACGGTGTCAGGCACCGTACCAGGGAGTGCAAGACCAACATTCATCACTTCTGCCGTTACCTCTGCACTATAGGATCCCGAGAAAACGTAGGGATTTAGTGATTCACCGTTAATAACGAGCGACCCAACTCGAGGGCCCTTTACTGTGTCATAAATTTTAAAAGGCTGAAGCTCCGTCTCATAGCCATACTTCTCAAACTGGCTTTTTATGTACTGAACTCCTATTAACTCTCCTTCCGTCCCTGCCTCACGCGGTTGTGCCGATAATAATGCAATCGTATTATACATGTTATCCGCACTAATCTTCTTGATAATTTTGTTGTCAAAAGCCGTGGCAGATTGCGCGTTCGGTGCCGCAGGAGGTCCTTGTGCGTATACTCCATTAACACCTAAAACTATCCCTGCCGTTAATAATACCGCCATCGTTTTTTTCCTAGTCATTTAACCACTCCCCTAGCAATGTAATCGCTTTCAATTATTAATCACTTTAGTAACTTGGTAAACTATTAAAGTGTTACAAAATAAGAGGATATTCTCCATTTCAATTACTAAGTTCCTAGAAAAGAAACAACCTTTTGTAAGCACATGCTGATAAATGGTGAAAAATGAAATAAAGACAGGAGGAAATGCCCACTACTTATGCCTCAATAGGCCCACTTCACCTTCTTTGTGACCGAGATCAACCTTTTTTCCATTTTCAGTCACATAAAGACCTGCAGACAACCCTTTGAGCCATAGGATATAAGCAAGGGTGTTCCTTCTGGAAAAGAACCATGAAGAAAGTGATAGGGGAAAAGACGCCAATCAATGAGGTATATACTATATGATAATGAACAAGAGGCTGTCCCGAAAAGTTATTGTAAAATAACTTTTCGGGACAGCCTTTTCCCACATGCGAAGAAATTCATTTAATAATTCACGATTAAGAACCTAGCAAAAACAATTCACAGCCCTGTCAATTAATATAGCTTGAATCTATTATCCAAAAATAGTAAAATCAATTGACAACTTTTTAGTTTTTTAATAGATAGATTCTTGCTAGTCTAGCAATGGAGGAATAAATAAAAATGAAGAAGCGCAAATGGAAAACTATTGGTTTTAGCCTATTGGGAATTGTCGTTCTTGCCGTCGCTGTTCTTGGCTATGAGTACTATCAGCTACAACCAAAAAACCACTTCAAATCGGTCCCCGTTGTCAGCTCAGGGAAAGCCAGTGGTACCACCCCTGCCAACGAAACAGTCGAGGTAAAAGAACCCGTATTTAACTTGTTATTGATTGGTTCGGACGAAAGAAAAGGAGAAAAAATCGGCCATTCTGACTCAATGATGCTTGTTCACGTGGACATTAATAAGCACAAATATAATGCGATGAGCATTCCACGCGACACCCGTGTTTTTTTAGATGGCTATGGATATACCAAGCTCACGAGTGTTCAATACATTATGCAAGCAACAAAAGGGAGCCAGCAAGGGGTTGAAGCAGCCGTCCATGCCGTCAGCGAGTTAACTGGCGTTCCCATCAACTACTATGTAGAAACCAATTATGGCGGCTTTCAAGCAATGGTCGATGCCATTGGCGGCATTGATATGGAGGTTCCATATCAGGTTACCTTAACACATCCCTGGTTTAGAGAAAATAAGAATAAGGTCATAAGCCCGGGTACCCATTTTTTTGATGGAAAAATGGTTTCAGAGGTTGTACATGAACGCTATTCCTTAGCGGACGGTGAATATGGCCGGCAAAAACTACAAGAAGAAGCATTAAAAGGGATTGCCAAAAAAGCACTTAGTCCAACGAACATCACCAAACTGCCTTCTTTAGTAAAATCGATTCCAGACTTTGTCACAGCCACTAATATGACAACATCGGATATGCTTAGCCTTGGTTTAGCAGCTAAAGATTTCAATCCTGACACCCAGTTGTCCTACCTTCAAGTACCAGGTGAATGGAAAAGGCTTTATGATGACATCTTAAAGGCAAATAACGATCAGTTAGTCATTGATCAGAAAAAAATTAAAGATTTAGTATCAGTTAATTTTTAAAGAAGCTCGCCGATCGTGGATGATTTCTATTTTCGACAAATTTCGCATAGAACAAAAGATCAGTCAAATGATATAATTCAAAGTATCCAATAATAGGGGAGCAATTCCATGAATTATAAAGAACTTCATTTAATAGACCATATGGATGAATTACGTAAGAGATTGATCATTTCAGCCGTGGCTTTTATCCTATTTCTTGTTCTTGGGCTCATCTTTGCCAAAAACATTTATAATTTTTTTATGGGTAACCTTGGCTACAAGCTAATGGTGTTAGGACCAAGTGACATCATCTGGATTTTTTTTCACTTGGCCACTGTCATTGCAGTTGCCGGAACAATCCCCGTACTAGCATGGCAAATATGGTTATTTGTAAAGCCAGCCTTGAAACCGTTTGAAAGAAAGGCTGCATTGTCCTATATACCCGCCTTATTTTTGCTTTTTATCGTAGGGCTTATGTTTGGATACTTTTTTATCTTTCCAAACATCATGACCTTCCTTCTAAAAATGGGAGACGGACTTATGATTCCCTCATTTACTGCAGAAAAATATGTTGGTTTCTTAATTGATATGACTTTACCCTTCGGTATTGCTTTTGAAATGCCATTAATTTTAATGTTTTTAACAACCCTGGGCATCTTAAATCCCTATAAAATTGTTAAGCTACGAAAATATGCCTATTTTATTCTAGTTATTATTGCTTCGATGATTTCTCCTCCAGAAATCATGTCTCATCTATCAGTAGCGGTGCCGTTGATCCTCTTATTTGAAATAAGTATTCTCTTATCTAAAATTGTCTATAAAAAGAAGCAAAAACGTATGGCTTTGTTAAACACGGAAGACCTTGAGTAAATGATAGAGGCCAGATTCGACAATGAATCTGGTCTCTTTTTTTTATTTACCTTTCTTCCCTTTTTTTTCCTGAAACCTCCTCCCTGCTAAAAAGCTAAGCCATCAATCCCGGCTCAGTTTCTCTTTTTATGAAGAACCCTTTCATCCTTCCCAAATATCTGGATAGTGCCTGTCACAAGGTTCTGTATCTCTTATCTTCTATTCTCTTTAAAAAAAAGCAAAAATGCATGATTCTGTTAAACGCAACCGGACATAACCAGGTACCCCAAACAAAAAATGTTTCATTTTCCTTTTTTCGGGGTAAATAGGGATAAGTCGACAAGCTGTCGATCAACAAAAATCGATTCAAGGAGATGAGAATTACAATGCAAACGAAAGCTCTCGTTTTTGAAAGGAGACCATTTTCTAAGGTACACTCAATTTTGACAAGTCAAGGATTTACATTGATTGGAATAGACCAATCTGTAAAGTACAGAGTACCATTGCGAGATACTTCCACTGAATCAACCTATTGGTTAGAGATTCCTGTTGATCAAAACGCTGGCGAGCCAAACCAGGCCAAGCTCGGAAAACCATCTTTGTATGGGGAAAAAAGAATTCCACGACCTGTCAGAGAAGCAGCCGAAAGTAAACTTTATGAAATTGCAGATTATTTGAGAAATATTATAGTAAAAAAGGTGGTCCATCTCCCTAACCATAAACAATTAAACAATTCAATGGTGCCGAATGTGGATGAGATGATGCGGCTTGGGAAGGAAATGGAGTCAATGCAAACAAACGCTGAACTAGAAGCAAGTGGGTGGATTCCTGACCCTATCCAATATGAACCGAAGAGTTAACAGTTGTAACCGACAATAACAATTTTTATAATAGACACTAATAAAAAGCCAATCTCTTAAGGGAAAGGAGAAAGGATTAATGAAGAAAAGTCATGAAGCACATTCTCCCAAGCCAAAGGAAAGGCAATATCGCAAAATTCAGCTATATCAACAGACAAAATGCAAACAATTAGCTACCAAACTGCTTTTGTCCTACAGGTATTTAGTAGGTTCAACTGCACGCAAACTATCACGATATCTCCCCGATTTATATGATGACTTATTTCAGGTTGGACAAATGTCACTCTTGCGGTCGCTTGAAAGGTATGATCAAAAACAGGGCTCCCCCTTTGAAGCGTACGCAAGGAAAAGCATAAAAGGAGCGATGATGAATTATCTGCGTGATAAGGCTTGGATCAAGCCTATGCCCCGCTGGATGAAAGAAAACTGGGTGACAGTTCAGCAGGCCATCGATGAATTAACCGTGAAAAAAGAGAGATCACCCAGCCTTTCAGAGATCGCCGATTACTCCAACCTATCAATGGACGTTACGGAGAAGGTCCTTGCTGGACAAGCCAACGCTCATGTCGCATCGCTTGATGCCCCGCTTAAAAATGAACATGAAGTGATTACTCTTTCAGAAGTGATTGGAGCCGACGCCAGGGAATATCAGGCAGTTGAAACCTTTATGGATCTAAGCCTAGCTTGGTCACAGCTTAGTAAAAAGGAACAGCAGATCCTGCATCTGAATTTAATCGAAATGGAGTCGCAGCGAACCATCGCCAATCAGTTAGGTGTGTCACAGATGACCGTCAGCCGCATCCTGAAACAAGCCTTAGTAAAGTTGAAACAAGGACTAGCTTATCCCTTCTCCACAATAAATGCGTAAACTTCAAAACCGGTAGGTCGATCAAGGCCCTGCCGGTTTTTACATGGTTGTTTTTCTTACTCATTTCGTAATAATTCCTCTTTCATCCAACGATTGTTTAGAAATCACTTCAGCCGGCATCCTTTCTCGATTTTCTCCCCCTTCATTACTTTAAAAGAATGTCGACTACTATTTCCCTATTTTAAAAAGAACTAGATGGTGCTTAGTAACAGATTTTATAAAAATTTTTTCTCGCGCCTGTCCTTTTTGCCTATTTTTTAATAAATAAAGGGTGAAAGGAGGTGAGTGACAATGGCACAAGCGTTATTAGAAGGAACGAAGCTTCGATTGGTGTTTGAAGCGGGCATGGATAATGAAGGCAATCCGATCCTAAAGACCAAGACGTTCAACAATGTTAAAAAGGAAGCATCTGTTGACCAGTTGTATCAAGTAGCACATGCAATTTCCGTGTTATGCAATGAAATGCTGTACAAAGTAGAGCGCAATGACAGCTTAGAAATTATAGCCTAATAGTTAAGTAAAATATGGAAGCGATAGGAGGTGAGAAAAATGGCAAAAACATTAGAGTTGCAGTTTGGCACGGAGTTTGGCAAGACTGCTCGATTGTCGCTGGACAACCCAAAAGAGCCAATTGACGAGGAAGTCGTAAAACTTGCGATGGAACAAATTATTGCAGCAGATGTTTTCACAACCGCTAGTGGCAAGTTTGTCGCTGCAAAAGGGGTAAGAGTTATCGAGCGCAATGTAACCGATTATGAACTTGTTTAATAACAGAGGGGCCGGATTCATATGCTGAAGCCGGCCTCTTTTGTATAGAAAAGGGGCCGAGCGCCGAAATAATGGATCAGTTAATCTTGTCTGAGAAAATTGAGTTTTAAAAAGAAAGGAGTGCATACTCATGGATCAATTCATTCCAATCATCAGTGAAGTAGGATTCCCCATCGTTGTGACCCTTTATTTGCTTTATCGGATTGAGTCAAAGCTTGATATGGTAGTCCAGTCGATTCAGAATCTTCCTGAACGGATGAAGGAAAGAACGTAGCAAGTAGCATTGCCTACCCCGTAGTCAGACAATAGGCACTAACTTATTGGATAATGCGGGGTAGGAAATTCATATTCCTGACAGAAAGCAAACTTCATCATAACCAAATAAACTCTGCTCACGTATGAAAAGTGAGTGATTTTTGATGTTGGACGTGGGGAAATGTTGACACGTAACGACTCAAGCCTTATCTCATTTTTTTAGAAAGGTAAAATGCTGTTAGGAAATTATTGTTATTCCCCTTTGCATACATTCCCCAGCGTGGTAAATAATAGGAACTAATCTTTTCTGAAAGGGGCAATCATATGAGTGAACAAAATGACAAAAATCAAATGACGCGCCGTCAGTTTCTTCGTAAAGGTAGTTATGTAGCCGGTGGGGCAATTGGCGGGGGAATCATCGGTGGATTCATTACCCAACAAATAATGAAACCGACTACGAATATTACTGATAAGGGGCATAAGGCTGGTGAAGGACGCTATACGCAAGCTTTAATGTATTTTTCAAACCCCGAAGATTTTAAAGTCCTTTCCCAAGCATGTGAGCGAATCTTCCCAACGGATGATCTCGGTCCAGGTGCGATTGATTTAGATGTTCCTTATTATATTGACCATCAATTGGCGGGAGCTTGGGGTAATAATGCTCGAGATTTTATGTTGGGGCCTTTTTATCCAGGAATAGAAACTCAAGGTTTTCAATCACACCTAAAACGAAATGAAATTTTCAGCCAAGGAATTGCCCGAATACAGTCTGTTAGCCAGGAAAAATATAAGAAAAATTTTATTGATTTGACGGATAAAGAACAGGACGATGTGTTAACTGCTTTTGAAAAAGGTAAAGTGCCAATGCAAGGGGTTACCTCAAGTGATTTCTTTACTTTATTGCGTATCGGGGTGTTAGAGGGAGTATATGCTGATCCGTTATATGGCGGTAATCGCGATATGGGTGGATGGAAGATGAAGGGATTCCCTGGCAATCAAATGAGCTATTTAAACCAAATTGAAGCAAAGGACTTTTTGGATATTAAACCTGTTAGTCTTCATTCACATATGCCTCAGCAAAAAAAATAGAATCCATTATGACTTATATTTTAGATAGGGAGGAAATATAGAATGGTAAATACATTACCTAAAGTCGATGTGTTAACAGTCGGAGTTGGTTGGGCTGGGGGTATTATTGCAGCTGAATGTGCAAAAAGTGGCTTAAAAGTAGTCGGACTAGAAAGAGGCGGAGATCGAAACACACAAGATTGGAGCATGATCCATGACGAATTAAGATATGCCATGCGCTATGACCTGATGCAGGATATGTCAAAAGAAACGATTACCTTTCGCAATAAACTAGACCAACGGGCATTGCCCATGAGACAATTGGGCTCTTTCCTATTAGGTCAAGGAGTTGGCGGGTCTGGAGTTCATTGGAATGGGCATACTTTCCGGTTTCTTCCGTACGATTTTGAAATTAAAACAAAAACAATCGAAAAGTATGGAGCATCCAAAATTAAAAGTAATTATTTCATCCAGGATTGGGGCATTACATACGATGAGTTAGAGCCCTACTTTGACAAGTTTGAAAAAACCTGTGGAATTTCCGGCGAGCCAAATCCACTTGGTGGGAAACGGAGCAGCGATTATCCTACACCACCGATGAAAAACACGGTTATTACCAGTAAATTTAGGGACACGGCCAAAAAACTTAATCTACATCCCTTTGCACTTCCATCTGCTAACTTATCTGAGTCGTATAAAAATCCGGATGGAGAAACGATTAATGCTTGTCAATATTGTGCATTCTGTGAACGTTTCGGCTGTGAATATGGGGCAAAAACATCTCCAAATATAACGGTCATTCCAACTGCGAAAAAAACAGGGCAGTTTGAGTTAAGACCTCACTGCAACGTTGTCGAAATTATTCATGATGGGAAGAAGGCAACAGGGGTAAAATATATTGATACCATTAAAGGTGAAGAAGTAATTCAACCCGCCGATGTTGTGGTACTAACGAGTTATGTAATGAATAATGCCAAACTATTATTAGTATCTAAACTTGGCCAAGCCTATGACCCAGCAACAGGAAGAGGAGTAATCGGGAAAAATTATTGCTATCAGATTAATCCTGGTACAACAGGATTCTTTGAAAATGAACGGTTTAATTCCTATATGGGTGCTGGCGCTCTTGGCCAAGTAGTCGACGATTTTAACGGAGATAATTTTGATCATAGTAATCTTGACTTTATTCATGGCGGTACCCTTGTTGTAAGTCAATCGGGATTTCGTCCAATTGCAAGTAATCCAGTACCGTCAGGAACACCGTTATGGGGTAAAGAGTTTAAAGAGAAATCGATAAAATATTATACGAGGACAATTAATGCCGGTTTTCAAGGAGCATCCATGCCACATCGAAATAACTATCTCGATTTAGATCCGACGTTTAAAGATGCTTACGGTGTACCTTTACTCAGAATGACCTACAATTTCACTGATCAAGATCGTAATTTAGCCGACTACTTAGATAAACAAAGTGATCGAGTGATGAAGGAAATGGGCGCTGATTCGATTATGAGTGCTGCAAAATTGGCAGACTACAACATTGTTCCATACCAGACAACACATAATACAGGTGGTGTTATTATGGGAAATGATCCATCGATATCAGCGGTTAATACCTATTCACAAATGTGGGATGCTGATAATGTATTTGTCGTTGGCGCTTCCTCCTTTCCTCATAATAGCGGTTACAATCCGACCGGAACGCTAGGAGCACTTGCCTATCGAGCATCAGAGGGAATTATTAAATACAGCAAAACCGGTGGTCAGCTCGTTTAGTAACCGAAAATGGAGTCCCGTGACACCTTCTTCTATGGAACTACAATTCATTCAAAGCCCAAAACAAACATAATAAAGGCGGTGTGAGCAAAGCCGCGCTTCACCTAAATCGTGTGAAAAACGTATATTTTTCATTATAATTTAATAAGATAATTTATTTTTGCGGCGCTCCGCCCCTTTCCAAGGAAAGGAGAATGCACATGTTTCAATCGATTGGAATTCCAGGTTTAATAATAATATTAATCATAACACTTATTGTATTTGGACCAAGGAAGCTTCCTGAAATCGGGGCTGCCTTCGGAAAAACATTATCAGAGTTTAAAAAATCAGCCACAGGGATCATGAATTCTGACGAACCAGAAGTACATGCTAAGAAAAAGACTAGTGAAGACATTCAGGCTGTAACGGAACCGATGGAAAAATAAAGGAGTATGGATGGTTGAATCTACATTTATACTCTCAAGGGGAATCTGCAGAGGAACACATGAAGAACGAAGCAACGGCTCTTCTCACGCGAGAAGGGCCTTGGGTAAAATTTACTTAAGTACTTAAAAGGATGAGAGAAAATGATTTAAAGGAAGGATGGTTACATTCCTTTTGATATTAGGAAATCGAGATTAAACAAGGGCTGAGCTAATCCAAACACAGCCCTAGTTACTAGAATCTCCCCTACTCAAATCGTTCCATTTGGAATCGTAGCATCTTTCAGATGTGTTTCTAGCTCATCTTGACAAGTATCCTTCTCCTCCTCTGTCCATCCAAGAATTTCTGCCATTATCTCGATGACAGCCTGTTTCCACTCGTGAACCCATTGAATATCAAAAAATAATGCCCCGGTTCGGCGGATAAAAAAGTCCACTGGTTTGACTGTCATTTCTTCCTCTAAAGCATAAACAATTTGAACATACACCTCTAAGGGCAAACCGAATTTATTATTTTGGTCATAGGTTTTTGCTTTCTCAAAAATAACATCAATATTGGAACCGTAGCGATGAACTAATTTTTGGTATTCGTCTTTTGCGAATCCACATAACTCACCATCTTTTTCCTTCGCCTCAATGAAGGAAACAAATTTGCTATAGCCGCCAAAATGTCCACCTGAAATAGGTAAATGCTTGGTTTGGCAAGCTTTAAACGGATGCCCTACTTCACTCTGTAATGGCTTAATGATTAAGTCTACCACGGTTTCCGCCATCTTTCTGTACCCGGTAAGTTTCCCCCCGGCAACCGTAACTAATCCTGAATCAGATACCCAAATTTCATCTTTTCGGGAAATTTCAGAAGGATCCTTTCCATCTTCATAAATCAACGGTCTTACCCCTGCCCAGCTTGATTCAATATCATCCTCCTTAATCTCTACCTTTGGAAACATATAATTAATCGCTTTAATAAGATAAGAACAGTCATTCAAGGACACTTTTGGGTGAATCGGATCATTTTCATAAAAGGTGTCTGTTGTGCCCACATACGTTTTTCCGTCTCTTGGAATGGCAAATACCATGCGACCATCTGGTGTATCAAAGTACACCGCCTGTTTAAGAGGAAATCTTGTTTGATCAATAACCAAATGAACCCCTTTTGTGAGCCGCATTTTTTTCCCAGTCAACGAATGGTCTTTCTCTCGTAGTGAATCTACCCAAGGACCAGAAGCATTAATGATTTTTTTGGCGTAAATCGTGTGAATCGTCCCATTTAATAAATTTTCCACTTTAGCACCGATCACTTTTCCTGCTTGATAAAGCAGTTCAATGACCTTCGTATAGTTGACTGCTTTGACACCTTTTGCAACAGCTTCCTTTATGACTTCAATCGTCAAGCGTGCGTCATCGGTACGATATTCCACATAATAGCCGCCGCCTTTTAATCCATCTCGTTTAATAAGCGGCTCTTTCTGAATGGTATCATCTGGAGAAAGCATCGTTCGTCTTTCCCCTTTTTTAACACCAGCTAAAAAGTCATAGAGACGTAGTCCAATTGATGTGGTAAACATTCCAAATGTCCCACCCTTATGCATCGGCAGGAGCATCCATTCTGGCGTTGTGACGTGTGGACCATTTTCATAGACAATCGCCCGTTCCTTTCCTATCTCCGCCACCATTTTTACTTCGAATTGTTTTAAATAACGCAGTCCACCGTGAACAAGCTTCGTCGAGCGGCTCGATGTCCCACCAGCAAAATCCTGCATTTCTACTAAGGCCGTTTTCAATCCCCTTGTTGCAGCGTCTAATGCGATTCCACAGCCTGTAATTCCGCCACCGATGACAAGCACATCAAATTCCTCTGTAGCCATTTCCTTTAAAAGGGTACTCCTATTTAAACCTGAAAATTTTAACATTTTCACTATGATTACCTCCTATGGGGACGAAAACCTATCCTAAGTATCAACTCCCTACCCAATCCTAGACTGATACAAGATAAGCTGATTCATTTTTGCGGAGCTCCTTCTCTTTTCCTTAAAAGAGACCCTAGCAACACAATGGTTCAAATGCCACTGATTTCTATGGTCTCTCTGGTCTCTCCTGCCAAGATATTAACTTAAGTGAATGACACCATAGATTGCTACTATTTAAAAGCCCTAGCGGCGATTACGGCTTTTTTCCAACCTGTATAAAGATTTTCTCTTACCTCTTCATCCATATCAGGTGTAAATGCTTGATCCATATTCCATTGGGTAGCAATTTCTTCTTGGCTTTCCCAATAACCAACTGCTAAACCCGCTAAATATGCAGCACCTAATGCTGTCGTTTCTCTAATTTCTGGACGTTC
This sequence comes from Neobacillus sp., assembly GCF_031988165.1. NCBI lineage: Bacteria > Bacillati > Bacillota > Bacilli > Caryophanales > Bacillaceae > Neobacillus > Neobacillus sp. Next base: position 9,811 of record NZ_DALZYO010000004.1, on the reverse strand, counting down.
GACTGGTACATTTAACACATCGCTTTGGAATTGCATTAAGAAGTTATTGGCAACTGCTCCACCATCCACACGCAATGCTTTAAGCGAGATACCAGAATCTGCCTCCATAGAAGTCAATACATCCTTAGTTTGGTAGGCAAGGGATTCTAATGTGGCACGGACAAAATGTTCTTTCGTAGTACCACGTGTTAAGCCAAAAACAGCTCCACGTACATCACTATCCCAATAAGGTGTTCCTAGACCAACAAATGCTGGAACGACATAAACACCCTCTGTTGATGCTACACTATCAGCATATTTCTCGCTCTCTGCAGCATTCCTAAACATACGCAGTCCATCGCGAAGCCATTGGATGGCAGACCCGGCAACAAAAATACTTCCTTCTAATGCATATTCTACTTTTCCGTTAATCCCCCAAGCAATCGTCGTTAATAAACCATGCTCAGATTTAACGGCTTGTTCACCGGTATTCATCAACATAAAGCAACCGGTTCCATAGGTATTTTTCGCCATTCCTTTTTCATAGCATGCTTGGCCGAATAATGCTGCTTGTTGGTCACCGGCTACCCCGGCAATGGGCACATTGCAGCCAAAGAAATGATAATCCACCGTTTCACTGTATACCTCAGAGGATGGGCGGACTTCTGGAAGCATGGAAGCAGGGACAGAAAGAATATCTAATAATTCTTCATCCCATTTAAGGTCATGAATATTGTACATCAATGTTCTCGATGCATTGGAGTAGTCTGTTACATGGGCTCTTCCACCAGAAAGTTTCCAAATTAGCCATGTATCAATTGTTCCAAAAAGCAATTCTCCACGCTCTGCTTTTTCTCTTGCACCTTCGACGTTATCTAATATCCACTTCACTTTTGTACCTGAGAAATAGGCATCAATTAATAATCCCGTTTTATCCCTAAATAATGGATCATAGCCCTTTGATTTTAATTCTTCACAAATCTCTGCCGTTTGGCGAGATTGCCAAACAATCGCATGATAAACCGGTTGCCCTGTTTCTTTATCCCAAACTACAGTTGTTTCCCGTTGGTTTGTCATACCAATTCCCGCAACTTGTTCTGGCTTTACGTTAGCCTCCGTTAAACAAGAAGCCATTACTGATAAAATGGAACCCCAAATTTCATTTGCATTGTGCTCGACCCATCCTGGCTTTGGAAAAAATTGTTGAAACTCCTGTTGAGCTACATGGACAATTTCTCCTTTTTTATTAAAAAGTATGGCGCGTGAACTTGTTGTACCTTGGTCTAATGATAAAATAAATTTTTCCATCCTAGATCGCTCCCTTTTATATAGATTATGCACTAATCTTTTCCATAGCTGCAACGAAAAAAGCCATACAAACAAACAGGAATCGTCATCACCGTTCCCGCCTGTTTTTATGGCTATTTCTTCTTACTTATAGGGCTGATTAAAGCTTCAGTTCGCTTTATTACTGGATTTTTTTCGATTACTGGCCACCGGCACCAACAGCGTTCTTTCCTGTTGATTTAACTTTATACATTGCTGTATCAGCACTCTTTAATAAGGATGAAGGGGTATCACCATGTTTAGATACTGCAATACCAATACTCGCCGAAATCATTAAATCCTTTACCTCTAGCTGTAACAGTCCTAAAATATCCTTCGCTTTTTCGCTCGATTTTTCTTGGTCAGCCCCAATTAACATGACAATAAACTCATCACCACCAAGCCGACTGACAAACGTACAATCATTCGAGAACCCTTTTAATCGTTGTGCTACTTCTTTTAATATGTTGTCTCCCTCTACATGACCATATGTATCATTCACCTGTTTAAATCCGTCCAAATCAATGAACATAAGGGAAACGGATTGGTCGCCAAGCAAAGACTCAGATAGTTTTTCCATAAAGTAATGCCGATTTGGAAGGCTTGTTAGAGAATCATACAAAGCCAATTGTTTTAATTTTTGATTCAAAATTTGTAACTGTATTTGTTTGTCTCTTAGTTTTTCCGATAATAATCCAACGCCAATCGAACATAAAAAAGTAACGATGGCAACACCCAGATGAAGGGCCAATTCTTGGTTGACTAATTCTGCCATTCGAAGGTATTTTTCATAAAAAAACCAAAACATGTGATAGATATTAACGGTCACTGCAGCAAAGAGTCCACCAGCAAATCCTAAATAATAGGAAAAAATAAAGCATGGAAATAGCAACAAGAACCAAACCATATCATCAATATAAAACATATCCAATCGAGCCAAAAAACCCGGGCTGATCGTTAATACAATGCACAGCCCTATGATAAACTTTGGTATTCTCCCAAAGGATTTCATATTTAAACTTAACATCATGGATTCCTTTCCCCCTTGATCAAACCTCTTTATCCCCTATCCACCAAATGAAGTTCACCTTTTTTATCTAAAAATTGATTGATATCTTTAGCAGTCATGGGTTTAGCATAATAAAAGCCTTGAATTTCATCGCAACGCATTTCACTTAAGATGTTCAACTGTTGTTCATCTTCTACACCTTCTGCGACAACTCTCATGCCGAGGGAATGAGTTAAGGAAATGATGGAATCGATTATAGCAACATCTTGTTTATTTTCAAAAATACCACTTATAAAAGAACGATCAATCTTTAAGAAATCGATTGGGAGCAATTTCAAGTAGCTCAATGACGAATATCCTGTACCAAAGTCATCCAAAGATATACTTACCCCTAATTGCTTCAATTGCTTCAATTTTCCAATCGCATCGTCGATATCATATAAGGCGATTCTTTCCGTTATTTCAAGATTTAAATACTCGGGAGACAAATCGGCCTCATTTAATACATGTTTAATCATTTTTACAAAATCATCCTGTAAAAACTGTTTGCTAGATATATTCACACAGACATGGATCTTTGGATAACCGTTCCTATCCCATTCCCTGTTTTGTTTGCAAGCCGTTTCTAAAACCCATTTCCCAATGGAAATAATGATCCCTGTTTCTTCAGCAATAGGGATAAATTCAATCGGAGATACTTCTCCAAGAATTGGATCATTCCACCTTATTAAAGCTTCCATCCCAGAAATGTTATTTGTAAAAAGATCTAATTTTGGCTGATAAACGACTTCAAGATTCTTTTGCTCCATTGCTTTTCGTAAACGTTGTTCAAGTTGAAGCCTCCGATTGGCTTGTTTTCCAAAATCGGAAGAATAAAGTTGATATTGATTTCCTCCAAATTCTTTCGCAAAATGCAAAGCGGAACTTGCCTTTTGTATCACTTCCTCCAAAGAGTCATCCCTTTCGAATTTGGCAATCCCAATACTTGCAGCAATTCGGATTTCCTGATTGACAAGACAAAAAGGTTCCGAGATGACTTCCAATAAATTACGAGCAAAATTCTGTGCCTGCTTCTCATTAGAATCTAGCAAAGAAATAATAAATTCGTCTCCTTCAGCTCGAATTGCCTTTCCATTAGGCCTTAGCTTTATAGATTCTATTATTCTTTTTGAAACCATTTTAACCAGTTGATCACCAACTTGATGGCCAAAGGAATCATTGATTAATTTAAACCGATCCAAATTTAAGCACATGATGCAAACGGGAATTCCTAAACTTTTAGATAGATTAAAGTCTTTTTTTATTTCCTTATTTATGTAATGTTTATTAGGAAGTCCTGTTAGAGAATCGTGATAAGCCAAGTATTCAAGCTCATCCTTTGTCTTCTTTTTCTCTGTTACATCTAAAGCAATTCCAATGATGGCTAAAGATCCATTGATAGAGCTTAAAGTAGCTTGAATTTCAAGGTACTTAGTTGCTTCACCTTGATCTGTTATTTGGATTTCATCGATAAAAAACGATTCTTGTCCCACTATTAATTTTTGAAAATGGTTAACGATACGGTTCCGATCGGCCTCTTTCATATAGTTCAGTAAACTTGTTCCAAGTAATTCTTTTTCTGTTAAACCAAGAAATTCGGTAATCCATTGATTAACATAAACAAGTTTGTGATTTTGAATCATAAACACGCCAACTAACGCTTTCTCGACCAGACTTTTATACCTTTCTTCTGATTCTTTTAAATGGAATTCTAGTTCCTTTTGTCTTGTAATATCAACGTTTGTCCCGTCATATCTTTCATGCTCCCCGTTCTCATTAAAAACAGGCAACCCCTGGTCAAGTATCCAACGGACCTCTCCATTGGGCCGTAAAATGCGGTACTCGTATTGATAGCCCTCTGAGTTTTCCCATTTATTATCAATTTCATCAGCAATAGACAAATCATCAGGGTGAATTGACTTTCTCCAAAATTGATTGTTTCGTAATTCCTTTTCACGGGACAATCCATAAATTTTCTCGATTCCTTTGGATAAGAGTAAACTCTTCCTGTTAGTTATCGACCAAACTCCGATATCAAGATTATGAAAAATACTTTCCAGTAAATTTTTAGTATGATTTAATTCCTTTTGTTTTTGCCGATTCCTTTTAACAAGAATCCCGATAATAATAGATACAAGTAAATTGATGGTTATCATTTCAAAGAGGAGGATCATTTCATGTTTCGTGATTCCATTTTCTTGGAAGGATTCGTCGGATAGGAAGAATAATGAAGAAGCGACAATGGCCAATCCTCCATATTTAGTTCCTTTGTTATAAACAATCAATAAAGTGGGGATAAGATAATAAAACCAAAGAACATTATGAAAATACTGATCGTCTAGATCAAAGCAATTAAATAAGGGCGGGAACAAATAGAGTCCGATTAATACGATCCATGTTTTTAATGAAATTCCCCCATACTCCTTTGATGGAAAATTTATCAATTTATTCACCTACCCTTGAATCATTTAATAAATGGCGATTACTACCTTTTTTATATTAGCATATTTTGTCGAATATTGGAGCATAAACAAATAAATGAAACATACTCCAATTTTAACTAATTGTTTTTCTGCTTTTATTTAAAAAGTCTTGTTATGATGATTTTTTTAAAACGAAAAGTAGCTCAAAGATAATTTGCCAAGGTAGGAATTAGAACGTCTATCAAATTTCTTTTATTTAACAGATCCATTTAATTAAAAAACTCCTATGTAGAAGACTTGTTTGTTTAAGAGAACAAAACAAGTTCAACAACCTCTACAATAGGAGCTTTTTTATTTCGAATAGATTTTTTCCTAAAAAGTTACTAGATGAAAATTTTTAAAATATACTTAAGTCCCAGCTATTTGCCAGCTGTTTTAATAACATAGCACCAGCTACACTGGTCCCAAACTCATCGATGGCTGGCCCATAAATGCCTATCCCGCATCCATTAATAAACGGCAATTCTTCCATTCTTACACGCGGTGGAACTGTTGCCATAATTCCCCCAGAAACTCCACTCTTTGCTGGCAGACCAATAAAAGCAGCAAATTTACCTGAAGCATTGTACACTCCACAAGTCAGCATTAAACTTTTGGCTAACCTGGCTATCTTTTTGGGGAGAATTTGTTCCTTACGGATCGGATGATATCCATCATGGGCTAGAATCAATCCTATTAAAGCGATGTCTTCTGTATTTACTTCTAAGGAACATTGTTTTAAATAAACCTCTAATGCTTGTTCAACCTCTATTTCTAAATAACCCGTCTCTTTTAAATAATAGGCTAATGCTCTATTTCGATATGCTGTTTGCCATTCCGATTGGAAAACTTCTTCATTAAATGTCGGACGTTTCCCCACCATTTTCTCCATTAATTCACATAAAGACTCTAATTTTTCTTTTGTTGATACACCCGGAAGGAGGGAAGAAACTGTTATAGCCCCAGCATTGATCATGGGATTAAAAGGTTTTCCCGGCTTATGCATTTCTAAGCGAACGATCGAGTTAAAGGGATCACCAGTTGGTTCTAAATCCACCCTTTCTAACACATAGGAAATATCATGATGCAAGCACACAGCTATAAAGCTAATAACTTTGGAAATGCTTTGCAAAGTAAAAACGACATCCCAATTACCAGATTTCATTATTGTCCCATCTGGTCCTATTATGCAGATGCCCAAATGCGATGGATCCGCCTTTTCCAAAACAGGAATATAAGATGCACATCTTCCTTCAGAAGTAAATGAACGATAATGTGTTACCCATTCATCCAAAACATTCGTATATGGGTCCTCTTTTTGTCGGTGTTCTTTGTCCTCTATTCTGGTCACTTCCATATTTTTTCAACTCCTTACTCTTTAGGTTTGCTGCTATGTTTCACTTCTCTATCTCCAATTGTGTAAAAGGAATATCGCACAAAGATTTAGTAAAAGCCTTTCCAACTTACATTTTATATTAATTTTAAATTTAGACCATAGAACAGAAAAAATACTACAAAAAATAATAAAAAATTTCCCGATGCCACTGGGGGATATTGTCCTATAGTGCTCTTCTATTAGACCGTTTCCCAGTATGACTGGGTGATATTGTCCAATAGAGCTCTTCTATTAGACAATTTCCAGGTGCCACTGGGGGATATTGTCCTATAGTGCTCTTCTATTAGACCGTTTCCCGGTATCACTGGGTGATATTGTCCTATAGAGCTTTTCTATTAGACAGTTTCCAGGTGGCACTGGGGGATATTGTCCTATAGAGCTCTTCTATTAGACAATTTCCAGGTGCCACTGGGGGATTTGTCCTATAGTGCTCTTCTATTAGACCGTTTCCCGGTATCACTGGATGATATTGTCCTATAGAGCTCTTCTATTAGACCGTTTCCCCGTGGCACTGGGGGATATTGTCCAATAGAGCTCTTCTATTAGACCGTTTCCCCGTGGCACATGGGGATTTTGTACTTTTGTGCTTCTTCTAATCTCCTTTGTTTTATTTTATCTATTGTAGGAGGAAGCATTTCTATTGCGATAAAATAAGGATTAAGATTAGTAAGTTTCATTCTTCAAATCAACAACTTACATATACACCCACATACCACAGGATGTGGTTGAAATTCGAATTCATGAAAAATAATAAATGAACTATATATTCAACCGTTTTTTATCAACTCGTCGTTAATTCATTATTTTCAAGCCTACAGTGTAGTAAATCACATCATTTAACCATTCATTTTGTAATAATAATTGTATTAACCCTAACATAGTGGAACAATAGGTGGAAATAGCCCACTTGAATGATTCCGAAAACATAAGGCTTACTATCTACGGAAAAGTCTGGGTAGTGACAGGAACTTGATATAACAGTATAATAGTCGTGGCACTAAAATAAGGGCAAAGTCACTGAAAAGTGATGACGCAAAGCTATAGGGGCTTCTGTTATTGTGACAAAGCCAGCCAGCTACCATCAATAGGAAAAGGGGAATAATTGATGTCAAAAAAAGATTGGCTTACGCCGGAAGAAGTTATGAATCGAAAAAAGAGGAAAAAAGGAATTCTATATGGCTCCATAATGATTGGCACTATAATCCTTAGTACCTTCGTGACATTTCTAGCTAACAAAATATAATGGTTTATGACGCTGATTGAATTACTCAATCAGCGTTTTTTACTTTTGCTGCGAAGAATACATAAAAATGCTTAAATGCTCCTTCAATTTATCTTAACATGATGGCTTTCAGGTCTGTTGCTTGCATTAAAGATACTTTTTAAAACCCTGTACGTTCTGCTACTTTAAATTAGATCGCTTGAATCTCTTTACCATCATTCTCTTTTTTAAAGGTGAACTTCCATTTGACAAGACTAGCAACAAAATAGAAAATAGATAGAATTAAAACATAGGTCCAGATTTGAGAGACAATTGGTGTATTCCAGATACCTAAAAAGTAAAGCAACGATGGAATAGTTAGCGTTACCCATGACAGTACAAATGCAACGATACCAATGTATTCATCAATTTTCTTTTTAAGCGTATTAGATAAAAAGAAAAGAAACCATAAAAATGCCCACATTCCCCATGTTAATGCACTGACCACATCATGAAAGTGGATAATAGATGTAATGGTATACACAACCGCAATAATAGCAACCCATAGGCAAAACCAACCGAGACCGTTGCCCTCAAGCCCCTTCAATACGGTTACCCCCACATATAAATAGGTTAAGCCAAATAAAAAAATCGCCGCTATATTATAAAGATCCCAATTATTTTGATTCGAAACCATGAGTAAATAAAATGGAATAATGATTTGAATGGCTCCTACGAAAATATTAAAAATCCCAACACTCTTTGCTTCAGCCTTCCCTAATGACATTAAGCTGTTTAGAAATAAAACGGCACCTGAAAGAAATAAACCAACATAACTCATATCAATCGTTGTGAAAAGCCCTTTTCACAACATTCCCCTCCTTTTAAAAAAGAAAAAGCAGTTTCTCTTCTCTATTAAGAAGAGAAATTGCCTTTTCAACCAATATTAATAAACCCATACGTACAATCACATTTGCCCGGTTGCTCTTTAAGGGCATTAAATACTTTTTTATCATGTAACAGAACGCGAACGTCTTCATACTTACATTAATAGTTCCAAAGTAACTATAGCATACGTTGTGAACAAATGTTAAGCTTCCTTTGAAAAAATGTAAACTTAATTTTTACCACTTTCCCCATAATCGCCCTTTGCTGAGTGGCATCTGCTCCCGACCTACAGTTCGTTTTTCCTTCACTCAAATATTAAACTGCCTATCATGGAATTAAGAAAAGCGCAAGCTTCCTTTGCGCGGCGTATGGACTGGAACACTTTGACTGAGATAAATGTAAACTCGCCGACTGGCAAGCCGTTAGGCGAAGACAGAGGCGTAGTTGAATTTATGCGTTCAGAATTTAGGAAATAAATTCTGATTAGCTAAAGGAAACACGGAGAGCGATAGCGATCCGATGTTGACTTATCGTAGGGAAAAGGGCGAAGTACACTAGCCGCTGGGCGCTGGAGCTGGACAATTCTCAAAGTCGAAAATTTTATACTTATCTCATCAAAAAAACCGGGCAATAAACCGCCCGGTCCTCTTTTGTTAAGCGAATGTCCGATCACTTTTACTTGGACATTCTTAGATTATCTACATAACTTCACGAACGATAGAAACCAGCTTTTAAGCCGTAACGGCTGAAAAACTTCTTGCTACATCTGCAACTTTTGCTAAACCTTCCGCAATAATAGTTTGCGCTTTGTCTGGAGCTGCATTATGACCTTCAATAATGACTTCATCAACGATTTCCATACCGAATACGCCGCCAAAAACATTTTTCATATAAGTTGCAGCCATTTCCATTGGTGCAGTCTCTGGAGTTGAGTAAATGCCGCCGCGTGCACTTAGAATAACAGCTTTTTTGTCAGTCATTAAGCTGACTAATTGGCCATTTTCGTTATATTTGAATGCGAAACCAGCTGCATATACATAGTCGATAAATGTTTGTAATTTAGCAGGGATCGTTAAGTTCCATAGTGGGAATGCAAATACAACTACGTCTGCTGCTGATAATGCATCCATTGCTTTTTGTTTTGCAGCTAAAATACGTTGTTCAACGTCAGTCATCGCTTCGCCTGATTGCATTTTACCAAAAGCGTTGAATAAATCTTGACCAAAGTAAGGCATATCTTCTGCAAATACATCGTAAGTTGTTACATTTACACCTTCTAAGTTCTCCATGAAAGTTTCATACATTTTACTTGATACAGCTTCTGAAGCTGGACGGTTATTTGCTTTTACGACTAATATGTTCATTATATTATAAGTCTCCTTTAATTATCTTAGTTGCGAGTATCTCAGATTCATAATATATGAAACTCGAATAAACGTCAACTAAAATACACTTTTTGACTTCTCCCCATGGATAAATCCAGGGGATTCTTTTTTAAACCTTCATCAAAG